>NZ_QHHQ01000009.1 GCF_003258595.1 Acuticoccus sediminis | reverse complement strand
GGTCAGCTTCTTCGCCGTGGCGGCGCTCGCGGAGCGCTTCGCCATCACGTGGGAGCCGGCGGGGACGACAGCATGATCTTGCACCGCAGAATCCTGTCGATCCTTGCCGTCGCCGCCGGCCTCGTCGCGCTGTGGTGGGCGACCCTCGTCGCATTCGAGATCCCGCCGTACCTGATGCCCAGCCCCGGCTCGGTGTTCGCCGCGTTCTGGACGGACGGGTGGACCTTGATCGTCATGGCGTGGACCACCGTCAGCTCCACCGTCGTGGGGCTGCTCGTCGCCGCGCTGTGCGCTGCCGCCATGGCGGTGGTCTTTGTCCAATCGCACCTCGTCGCCCAGGCGGCGATGCCCCTCCTCATCGTCATTCGCTCCACCCCCGTTGCCGCGATCGCCCCGCTGATGATGCTGATGCTCGGCCGCGGCATGGGGACGAGCGTGTTCGTGGTCGTGCTCGTGTCGTTCTTCCCGATCCTCATCAACGTGATGCGCGGGCTGCGTTCCGCCGATGCCCAATCGCTGGAGCTTCTGCGGGTCTATGGCGCCAGCCGCTGGCAGATGATCTGCATGCTACGCGCGCCCTATGCGCTGCCGTATCTCTTCACCGGCCTGCGCATCGCGGGGGGGACGGCCATTCTCGGCGCGCTCCTGTCAGAGTGGATCACGGGGAACAGGGGGCTCGGTCTTCTCATCCTCGATAGCGCCGAGATGCGCGAGATCGACGTCCTGTGGGCCGCGATCATCGTGTCGGTGATCATCGCCCTGTCCCTGTTTGCACTGACGTCTGCCGCCGAGCGGGCCGTGCTGCACTGGAAGACGTGAATGCTCTTTCTCGGTGAACGCGACGTCGAGGCTCTTCTCGACGACGAGCTGGCGATGACGACGAGCGACGAGGCCTTCGTACTCGCCGCTGGCGGTGGCGTGCGTGCGCGGAGTGCGCTTCGCGTGCCGGGGCGTTACGGCGCGCTCCTCCTCGCGAGCGCACACGACGGGGCTGGCCTCTCCGTTAAGAGCAACATCCACGTCCACCCGGCCGGTGGAGGGCCGCGCCGCAGTGAATCGCTGCTGTCGCTCTGGAGCCTCGAAACCGGGGAGGTTGAGGCGCTCATCGCCGCGCGCATCTTCAACGACTGGCGCACGGCCGGCGGACTTGCGGCGGGCGCGCGGCGTCTGGTTCGCGGCGCACCTGCAAGGCTCGTGGTGTTCGGGACCGGCAAGATTGCCGGCCCCACGGCGCGGGCCTTCGCGCACGCCTTTCCCTCGCTCGAGCGGATCACGATCGCCGGCCGGACTGCCAGGAAGGCGGACCTGTTCGCCGCGCGCCTTTCAGGCGACAGTGCATTCGCCGGGCGCGAGGTTGTCGGCGTGGGGCCCGACGCCGCGCGGCGCGCAGTTGCGGAGGCGTCCGTAATCGTCACGGTCACGTCGGCGTCGGAGCCGGTCGTCTTTGGCGAGGATGTTCCCTCCGGATCGCTCGTCATTCTCGCCGGCGCCAATCGGCCGGACGCCCGCGAGGCGGACGACGCCCTCATCCGGCGCGCCGAGATCTACTGCGACACCGTCGAGAACGTCTTCGAGAAGGCGGGCGACCTCGGACGTGCCCGCGACAGCGGGGCGCTCGGTGCCGACATCGCTATTCGGCCCGTCGGAGCGGCGCCGGGGGAGCGCGCCCCGGCAGACTCGTCCGCGCCGTGGGCGCCGGACATCGTCGTCTTCAAGTCGATCGGCCTCGGCGAACAGGACCTCCTGCTCGCACGGGCGCTGGTCCGCCGCGCCGTCGCACGCGGGACGGGCCTCTGGATCGATGCGGAAACCGGCGTGCACCAACAACTCTCCGCTGCACGCGGCCTCGATGCCAAGGGCGAGACGAGCCACACGCCGAGCGACGTTCCAACGGAGGCCCCATGACTGCACCTCTCGTCATCCGCGGGGCTGTCGTCCTGCAGGAGGCCCGCGCACCGTTCCGGGACGCGGCGATGGACATCCTCGTCGAGGGCGGGCGGATCGTCTCCATCGCCCCGACCGGCGCCGAGCACCCGCACGGCGTACAGATCGTCGACGGCACCGGTCGGCTCGCGACGGCGGGTCTCGTCAACGCCCACACGCATTCGCAGTCAGCCGCGATGGCGGGCTTTGCCGATGCAGTCAGCCATCCGGCCTTCATGTGGCTGACTCAGGCGCACACGGCTGGACGCCCCGCCGAGGAGATCCGCGTCGCGACCTTGCTGACAGCGCTCCACATGATCCGCTCGGGATCGACCGCCGCCATCGACCACTTCCCAGGCCAGCGTTTTACGGCCGACGACATCGACGCCGTCGCGGGGGCGTGGGCGGAAAGCGGATTGCGGGTCGTCCTCGGGCTGCGCTTCTTCGACGGTGCATTCTCCGACATCATGCCGTCCGGCGCCGCCATTCCCGCGTCGCTGCGGGCAGCGGTGGAGGGGAACACGCTGCTGCAGCCACAGCCGCTCGCCGAACTTCGCGAGCTGATCCCCGCGGCCGTGGACAAGTGGGATGGGCGCGCGGACCGGATCAGAATCTTTCCCGCGCCGTCCAACCCGATGCGCTGCTCGGACGAGGCCATCCTGTTCTGCACCGAACTCGCGGAAAGCCGCGATCTCGGTATTCACACGCACCTTCTCGAGACCGCGAAGCAGGCGAGCGGCGCGCAGGCGCAGTACGGGTGCAGCATGGTCTCCCACCTCGACCGGCTGGGGGTTCTCTCCGACCGTTGGTCCTGCGCGCACACGATATGGGTCGACGAGGCGGACATCGCCGTTCTTGCCGCCCGTGGCGCGATCGTCGTCCACAACCCCGAGAGCAACAGCCGGCTCGGTGCAGGTGTGGCGCCGATCCCGGATCTGCTGAAGGCCGGTGTAACGGTCGCGCTCGGAACCGACGGCGCCGGTGCGAACGATAACATGGACATGCACCTCGCGATGCGCGCGGCGGCGGTGCTGCATCGCCCTCAGATCCCGTCGCCGGCCGACTGGATCACGGCGGCGGATGCGATGGCGATGGCGACCACCGGTGGGGCGGCCGCGATCCGTCGACCCGGCCTCGGGCGCCTGCAGCCCGGAGCAGACGCCGACATCGTCCTCTATCGGCTCGACGCCCCGTGGTGGGCGCAGATCAACGATCCCGTCGCCCAGCTCGCCTTCGCGGAGACCGGCGGATCGGTAGACACGGTGGTCGTGGGCGGCGAGGTCGTGATGGAGGCGGGCCGAGTGCTCGTCTTCGACGAGGCCAGCGTGCTCGCCGAGGCGCGCGCCATGGCGAAGCGGCTCCGCAGCCGCAACGCCGATCTCTTCCGCGTGGCCGAACTCATCGCGACAGGGGTGAACTGAATGGCCCGCCCGAGCGTCGACACCATCCTGCGCGACGCCCGGATCGTGTCCTCCGCTGCCGTGCGCGAAGGCTCGATCGCGATCGCCGAGGGCCGCATCGTGGAGATTGGGCCCGACGGTGCCATGCCCGCCGCGCGCGAGGAGATCGGGCTCGACGGCGCGACGGTCATCCCCGGTGCGATCGACGTGCACGTCCATCTCCGCGACCCCGGCTTCCCCCACAAGGAGGACTGGGCGACGGGGACGGCCGCCGCCGCATGTGGCGGCGTCACGACCGTGTTCGACATGCCGAACACGAACCCGCCAACCTCCAGCGTCGCCGCAGTCCGCGACAAGATCGCCCGCGCCGAAGAGGTCGCGCATGTCGACTTCGGTGTCTACGGCAACGTGTGCGACACGAACCTCGACGCGCTTGAACCGATGATCGCCGCCGGGGCCGTCGCCTTCAAGATCTACATGGGAAGCGAAAACACCCTCGTGCCGGCGCCAAGCGACGACACCATCCTGTCGGCGCTGGAGATCTTCGGCCGGCATGGGCTGCGGACGACCGTGCATGCGGAGAACCAGTCGATCCTGGCCGGGCGCGGCCGGCGGCTGAAGGCGGCCGGGCGCAGCGATGCCGCAGCGCACCTCGAACAGCACATCGACCTTGCCGAGGTGGAGGCGATCGGGCGCGTCGCACTCTTCTCCCGCGCGGCCGGCGCGCCCGTGCACATCGCCCACGTCAGCAGCGCGCAGTCACTGCCGGTGCTTGCCGCCGCGAAGCGCGACGGCACGGACCTCTCGTGCGAGACCTGCCCGCACTACGTCACCCTGTCGGTCGCGGACGGCGCGCGGCTCGGTGACAACTTTATGCGCGTCAAGCCGCCGGTCCGGGGGCCCGAGCATCGCGCCCCGTTGCGCCGCGCACTGTTCGGCGGGGCGATTGACGTCCTATCCACCGACCACGCGCCGCACCGTCCCGAGGAGAAGACCCGGCCGAGCATTTGGGATTGCGCGCCGGGATTTCCGGGGGTGGAGACCTCGATGCGGTTGATGCTGACGGCGGTCGCAAGCGGTGAGCTGACCCTCGGACGCTACGTCGAGATGGCCGCCGAGGCACCGGCGCGGCTATTCGGACTGGCCCCCCGCAAGGGCCATATCGATGTCGGATCGGACGCAGATATCGTCGTGCTGGACCTTGCGCGACACAACCGGATCGACGCAGCGCTCCTTCACTCACGCGGCAACGCGACCCCGTTTCATGGGATTGAGACCATCGGACTTCCGGTCCGGACCATGGTGCGCGGGCGCACGGTCATGTGTGAGGGACGGATCGTCAGTGCCGCGAGCGGCGCTTGCGTGAGGGGTCGTGACTAGCAGGGCGAAGAACGGCTTGGCTCCTGTCAGATTGGGGCAATCAATCGTGTTTGATCCCGGATCTTGAAATTGCAGAGGAGATCGACCCGTCCACAGTTTACCGTGCGGATGACCCGGTCCTGAGTCGGAAAGCCGTCGGTGAGCGGCAATCATACGGTAATTTGTCTGCAGTTTCCGGCTCGTCCCCAATATCCGGGAAAGCGGCGCAGACACCTTCGGCGAACGCTGATCGCGGGTCGACGACGGGACGGAATGATAACGCCGGCCCCGACCATGACAACACCTCGCGAGCCGCAACCCACACGCATCAAATCTGCAACATGGAACAGGCCATAAACGTCATTAAAGATAAATTACTGTCGAAAACTGCCTTTATTGCAGAAGTCGATGTCGCTATCGAAAAGATCGACATCGCCGATTGGCTGTTCAATCTTCCGGAAGCCGAGTATAAGCGCTGCTGCTCGCCCGACCACATCGGCGCCGGAACGACCGCGACCGATGGTGGCCGGCACGACAGGCCGCGGGGGACGACCAAATCTCGCGAGAGACGCCGTCTTTTGCGGCGAGTATCGTCCGCACGGCGCTAGGTCAGCCTGATCCGGTCTGACCGCACCGCGTTCCGGTGGCCGTCGGGACACCGTCCGTCCACCGGCCAGGTCCCGACCGCACACCACACGGCTACTCTTGGCACAGACCGGCGGATCAAGGCGCAGACCCTCTTCCAATTTCAGATACTCGTAGGGCCGCCGGTGCTTCCGGATCGGCAATGGCGATTCGTCAAGAGTTCATTAATTGTTTCCGCCGCCCATGCATGGGTGAACGCCGTAATTCAAATTCAACGGGCATGATCCGATTTCGCGAGACGGAGCTTTATGCGCCCGTGAAGGGCTATCTGGAGCGTCAGGGTTTCGCCGTGAAAGGCGAGATTGCTGACGCCGATGTCGTGGCCTGTCGTGGCGATGACCCTCCCGTCATTGTCGAGCTGAAGGGGGGATTTTCGCTATCGCTCCTGCAGCAGGCTGTGGCACGGCTAGTCATTACAGATGCCGTGTATGTCTGCGTTCCATGGCGATCTGGCCGTGTCGCCTGGCGCTCACTCAACGATAACCTTAAGCTCTGCCGCCGGTTAGGCCTCGGGGTAATGACGGTGCGCCTGAGCGATGGACTCGTGGAGGTGCATTGCGATCCCGGCCCCTATAAGCCCCGGAAGTCACCCGCGCGGCAAGGGCGTCTCCTCCGTGAGTTCGCCCGGCGACGAGGCGATCCGGCCCGGGGCGGTGCGACGCGGTCAGAGCAAGTCACCGCCTACCGTCAGGACGCAATTTCCATCGCGGCCTACCTGACCACGGCCGGTCCGAGTAAGGGGGCGGCTGTCGCCCGCGCGACCGGTATCCAGGCGGCAACGCGGATAATGCGCGATGACCATTACGGCTGGTTCGAGCGTGTGAGGGTGGGAACCTACACACTTTCCGAAGCCGGGCTCGCGGGGCTGGCGCGGTATGACGCCACCCCGATGCTGCCACCGGTCCATGCTGTGGGCCGACCCGAGCCTATAGCTTCTCAGAAGCCGCCCGAGCCGAGCGACTCCGGGAGTCTGCTTCGGTAACCCGAGGCCGGCGCAGCTCACGTCCGGAAATGGCTCGATCCGGTCGCTCGGGGCCGTTCGGCTAGTGATGACCCGGTCCTCACCCATAGCCGCAGCGACCGCCGACACTTAGGCTGGTGCGCCTCGACCTCGCGTTAGGGACTCGAGGAGAGTGCGGCTCACGACGACGACCCCGGCGAAGGCGGGCCTCACCACCCGTCCGCATGTCGCCGTCTCGGTGGTGGACGGCGGCTCCGTATCGAGCCGTGACAACACCTTACCGAGGTCGCGCCGCTCCTTCAGGACGGCACGGTTGTCCGCATCGTGGATCCGGTTCGCCGTTTTCACGATCTGGTTCACGTTCCGTGCGATGCCCGCGATCTGCCCCTGAAGGTCCTTGAGGACGGAGAGCGTCTCGGCATCGGCTTCCAGAAACTCGTCGATCCGACGCGCTGCGATCCCGAGCGCGCAGTTCCGCTTGAGCCCCGCGGTCATCCCGACCAACCTCTCGGTGATGGAGTACCATGAAGCAATCCGGACGCTCCAGTACGTCACAGAGGTCCACAAGGCCGCCCGGATGGACGACGCCTCTGGCCTTCTGATCAACCGCATTTCCGACCAAGACTCTCTCGCACGGAGCAGGAGAACCTCGACACCCTCTCCACGATGCCGCTCTTCGAGACGGCGCTCCCGCCGCGCCGCGCCTACGCCGATATCAAGGCGCTCGGGCGCTCCACCTTCGTCATCGCCACCTGATGACCCGGCCGGAAAAGAGGGGCATGGCCAATCACATCCGGATGGTCCTGACCGAAGCGTGCAAGTTCGCGGCAAAGCTGCTGGACGCCGCCAATGCCAGCGCCCGGGCAGCCCGAGGATGGGCATCAAGTTGCCAGGACAGGTGCCGATCCAGCCTCACATCAGAGTTCCATAATACCGCTTATACGACCGGCGAGCGTGACGAGCCGGGATCCTTGGCACGGGCGCTAGTCCAGCCGCGCCGCTCCACCGCCGAGCCGCTCCACCCGGTTCGGTGGGCCGATCCGGCGGCGTTCGCCGCGTGCCGGCCCAGAGCGCCGCGAGAGTGCGGCCTCGCCGCCGCGCGTCAGCCCTTGCCGGTGAGCCAGGCGATGGTGGCGGTCGGGCCGGCGGTCTGGGGGCCGGTGGGGAGTTCGTCGCGCTCGAACAGGTCCTCGATGACCTCGAGCGTGCGCGTATAATGCCGCGTCAGGCAGTCGCTCGCCTCCTCGGGCGTGCCGTGCAGCACCGTCTTCATCAGCGTCTCGTGCTCGGCGAGGCCGTCGCGCGGGGCCTTCCGGAAGGCGTTCGAGAACGAGATGTAGCGCGCCGCGTGGTCGGCGAGGATGTCGCAGAAGTCGAGCAGCCAGGGCGAGCCGCAATTGGCGATGAGCGCCCGGTGGAAGTTGCGGTGGGCGTCCTCCCACCCCTCCCGCATCGCCGCCGTGTCGACGTCGGCACCGGAGACCCGCGCCAGGCGGTGGAAGGCGACGACGATCGTCTCCTCCCACCGGTCGTCGCGGTTGCGCATCGATTCCTGCAGGACGTTGCCCTCCAGGAAGCAGCGCGTGCGGGCGAGGATGCGCCAGTCGTCCAGCGCCACGGGAGGCACCGTGTAGCCGCGCTGCTCGTGCCGCTCGACCAGGCGCTCGGACGACAGGCGCGACAGCGCCTCGCGGACCGCGTTGCTGCCGACGTCGTACTTGGTCGCGATCCCGTCGATCCTGAGCTTCGCACCCGGGGCATACGCGCCGTGGATGATGTCGGCGCGCAGCTTCTGGTAGATCGTCGTCGCGCGCGTGGTCTTTTCCGTCTGTGACATTCTCGGCCGGATCCCGGGTCGTTACGTCCTCGCCCGCCCGTGCGACGAGCGATGCCAGAACACGAACTTGTACTGCATCCAGGACACGATGCCGAACATCAACAGCCCCAGCAGGCTGAGGTAGATGATCAGCGAGAACACCCGGGGCGTGTCGAGCTGGGAGGCGGCGACGCGGATCAGCTCGCCGAAGCCGCGCCCGCCGCCGAGGAACTCGCCCGCGATCGCGCCGGAGACGACGCCGATGGCGGCGATCTTGAGACCGGTGAAGAAGTGCGGCAGGCCGGTCGGGATCTTGAGCTGCAGCAGCGTCTGCCAGCGCGAGGCGCCGATGCTGCGGAAGAGCATCCGGGCGTTCTCGTCCGCCGCGTGGAGGCCCGCCGCGGTGCTGACGACGATCGGGAACACGGCGATGAACGCGGCGAGCGCGACCTTCGAGGCGATGCCGAACCCCAGCCACGCGACGAACAGCGGGGCGAAGGCGAGCTTGGGCATCGTGTCGATGGCGACGATGTAGGGCATCACCGCCCGCTCGCCGATCGACGTCTCGCCCACCAGGACGCCGAGCGTCACGCCGATGCCGACGGCCCAGACGAAGCCCCAGAACACCTCCTGCGTCGTGATCCAGAGCGCCGGCAGCGTGTAGCCGCCGGAGACGAGGTTCTGGCCGACGAAGACGACGTCCTTCAAGGTCGCGACCGGGCTCGGCAGGATCAGCGGGGAGACGATGCCGATCGCCGTCACCACGAACCAGACGCCGAAGAAGGCCGCGAGCAGGAGGCTCATCGCGAGCCAGCGCGGCACACGGGAGCCGAGCGAGACGTGCTCGGTCCACACGGTGTCCTCCAGCCCCTCGGCGGCGAGGCTCTCCTCGACGACGGGCTCGGCGGGCGACAGCTCGCTCACAGGAAGGCTCCCTTGTCGAGGAGGTTGCGGATCTCGCTGACGTAGGCGCCGAACGCCGGCAGCGTCGCCATCTCGAGCGTGCGCGGGCGCGGCAGGTCGATGGCGATGGAGCGCGCGATGCGCCCCGGACGCGCAGACATCACGTGAACGACGTCCGACAGGATGACCGCCTCGGCGATGGAATGGGTCACGAGGAAGGCGGAGGCGCTGCGCTCCAGGCAGATGCGCTGAAGCTCCATGTTCATGAAGTCGCGAGTGATTTCGTCGAGGGCGCTGAACGGCTCGTCGAGCAGCAGCATCCGCGGCTCGGTGACGAGCATGCGGCAGATGGCGGCTCGCTGCGCCATGCCGCCGGAGAGCTGGGCGGGATAGGCGCTCTCGAACCCCTTGAGGCCGACCAGCTCCATCAGCGCCGCCGCGCGGCTCCGGGCGGCGGCCGCGGCACGCTTGCCCTCGCGGATCTGGATCGGCAGGAGGATGTTCTGCAGGGTCGTGCGCCAGGGAAAGAGTGTCGCCTGCTGGAACATCATGCCGATGTCCGGCCGCGCGCCCGTCACCGGCGTCCCGGAGAGGATGACCCTCCCCTTCGACGGCGGCGTCAGCCCGGCCATGATCTTCAGGAGCGTGGACTTGCCGCAGCCGGACGAACCGATGACGGAGTGAAACTCGCCTTCACGCACCGTGAGGCTCACGCCCTCCAGGGCGCGAACCTCGCCGGCGGCGTAGGTCTTGGCGACGTTGGTCAGCTCGTAGACGGGCTTTGGCCGGGTCCCTGACCCGGCCATCGCGGCAGCGGTTGGCATCAATCGGCGTTCCAGGCTTCGATGAGCTCGTTGGAGTAGGCCGCTTCGAGGTTCTCCAGCGGCGCGTCGAGGTCGCCGGCGGCGACGAGCGTGTCGTGCCACTGCTGCCAGGCCTCCGGCGCCTGGTAGCCGAACCCCTTCTCCGGATCGAGCGGGCTCGTCAGGCGGAAGTAGACGTCGAGCAGCGCGTCGGCGAATTCCATGTCCTCGAGCTGCTGCGGGTTGCCGAGCTTGGCGTTCTCGAGCGTCGCCTGACGGTTGGCGGGGTCCATGCCGAACTTCATGCCCTTCACCAGCGCACGGCCGAAGCGGGTCAGGACGTCCTTGTTGTCCTCGTAGAATCCGGTCGTCACCGCGTAGCCGTTGCCGAAGTAGGACTGGAACTTCGTCGGCGTCAGGATGCGCAGCGGCACGCCGCGCAGCTGAAGCGTCGCGACGCCCGCCGTGTCCGACGCGTAGGCGTCGATGGAGCCCTGCATGAAGCCGGCGACGGCCATGCCGCCCTCGCCGACAGTCAGGAAGGTGTAGTCGTCGCCCTCGGTCATCCCGGCGTCGTCCAGGATCGAACGGACGAAGGCGACCTCGGCGCCGTCCGCGGTCCCGACGCCGATGATCTTGCCCTTCAGGTCGCTCGGCGCCTCGTACGAGGAGGATTCCGGCACCACGAGGTTGAACTGGCTGCGGGCGAAGTAGTTGTAGATGTAGACGATGTCCGCGCCGTTCTCGACCGCGTTGAGGACCGGGCCGGGGCCGGGATGGCCGAGTTCCGCCTGCCCGGACAGCAGCGCCTGGATCACCTGCGAGGAGCCGTTGACGCTCTGCGGCGTGATCTCGAGACCTTCGGCCTCGAAGTATCCCTCACCCATCGCGTTGTAGAGGCCGAAATAACCGAGACCGCCCGGGCTCGGGAGCGCGAGTGTCAGCTTTGTCAGGTCTTGCGCGACGCCCGACGACGTCGTGCTGAAGACCAGCGGCAATGCCGCGGCGAATGCGAAAATAGTGCGACGTCCCAACATTCAGCGCCCCCTCGGCTGTCGTGCTTGCAACCAGCATGCATCGCCGGGCAGGCCTGTCAACAAAAATGCATTATCAATCCGATGGGATAAAAAAATGCAGATTATTCTGGACGCGCTCGGTTCGATGGATATTCTGTCGCCAGCTTGGACTAGGACTGACGATGACACCCGATGGTACGCTGGCCGTTGCGGCCCCCGTTCGCCCGACGCTGCCGATCGTGGGGACGAGCGACCGGTTCCCGGTGCGCCGGATCTACTGCGTCGGCCGCAACTACGTGGCGCACGTGCGCGAGATGGGCGGCGACGAGACGCGCGACTTTCCGCTGATCTTCCAGAAGCCTGCCGACGCCGTCGTCCAGGATGGCGGAACGGTCCCCTACCCGCCCGGCACCGACAACCTCCACTACGAGCTCGAGCTGATGGTGGCGATGAAATCAGGCGGGTACATGATCCCGGTCGAGGAGGCCGTGTCGCACGTCTTCGGCTACGGCATCTGCCTCGACATGACGCGCCGGACGGTCCTCGGATCGCCGGACGCCCCGCGCCTGCCGTGGGAGCTGAAGAAGTCGTTCGACCATTCCGCGCCCTGCGGCCCGGTCTACCCGGTGGAGCAGGTCGGCCATCCGAGCAGCGGCTCCATCCGCCTCGAGGTCGACGGTGCGGTCCGGCAGGACTCCGACCTCGGCCTGATGATCTGGAAGACGCCGGAAATCATCGCCACGCTGTCGCGCTTCTATTCGCTGGAGCCGGGCGACATCATCATGACGGGGACACCGTCCGGCGTCGGCCCGGTCCTGCCCGGCAACGTGCTCGTCGGAACGATCGATACGCTCGGCAGCCTCACCATCACGATCGGCGAGCCCGCGGTCGCGGCCGCCTGACGGACCGCCGCGCGGCCGGCGCCCGGCGGCGCCGGCCTCCGGAGCCGGCGTGGCGGGTCAGATGGGGACCGCGAAGGTCTGCTTGACGATCTCGCTGGGAACGTCCGTCTTCACGTTCTGGATGCCGTTCCTGCGGGTCAGGTGCGTGGACTGGAACCGGCGGTAGTCGTCGAGGTTGCCGACGACGACGCGCAGCAGCGCGTCGCTCTCGCCCAGCATGATGTAGCACTCCACCACCTCCGGCAGGCGGCGCATGGCCTCGATGAAGAGGTCGATCGTCTCCGCGTCCTGCGCCACGAGCGAGACGCGCGCGAACAGCGACAGGCCGAGGCCGACCCTGGTCTGGTCGACGACGGCGACGTAGCGGCTGATGACCCCCGCCTCCTCCAGCAACCGGACGCGGCGCAGGCATGGCGACGGCGAGAGGCCGACACGCCGGGCCAGCTCGTTGTTCTGCAGGCGCCCGTCGCGCTGCAGCTCGCGAATGATGCGCTTGTCAATATCGTCCAGCTTCATGGCATTCGCTTCAGGTTCTGCCGCTCCCGGTGGAATTTCCTGCCAATGGTAGTCGCCATGGCGGCATCAACGCAAACCGATTGCGCCCCGGCGGTGCTAGCGTCCTCGCACCAGTTCACACGAGGGCGCCATGGATCTCGGATGGCTCAGCGGTCTGCTCGGGTTTGCCTTCGCCATGGCGGTGACGCCCGGGCCGAACAACACGATCGTCACCGCCTCCGGCTCGACCCACGGAATGGCGCGAACGCTGCCGCTGGCGGGCGGCATCGCGTCCGGCGTCGCCGCGATCATGCTCGTCGCGGCGGCTTTCGGCACCTCGGTTGCCGGAGACACGCGCGTCGGGGCCGCGCTCAAATGGATCGGCGTCGCCTACCTCCTCTGGCTGGCATGGAAGATCGCCAGCGCCGAGCCATCGCCGCCCCCCGCGGGCGTTACCGCCGACGACGGGGCGAGCCGGGCCGAGGTGCGTGACGGCAGGACGGTCGGCGCCGCGCCACTCTCGTTCGCGCAGGGCGCCGCGCTGCAGTTCGTGAACCCCAAGCTGTGGGTGATGGTGAGCGGCGCGGTCGTCACCTACGGGCAGGTCAGCGGCGCGAGCGGGCATCTGACCATCGCGGTCGTCTTCGCCCTCGTCTTCGGCGCGATGACGTTCCTCGGCACGCTCGTCTGGGCCGCGCTCGGCGCGTCCGTCGGCCGCATCCTGACGTCGCGGCGCGCGCTCCGGCGCTTCAACGCCGTCATGGCGGCCTTCCTCCTCCTCTCCCTCATCCCGATCGTCTTCGAATAGCGGGCGCCGGTCCCGCGAAACGCGATGGCGAAGGGCCGGCAGGGCCTCGAAAGTCGAAGTTCGTCCAAGTCAGAAGCCCATCCTTCCATGCGAACGTGTCCGACTCCTCCGGCGCATCACGCCAGATTCGCCGTCGCTCGAAGAACATCGGGCCGTCCCTGCACCGCGCAGTGGAGGCCGCATTCAACAGGCATGCGGTGCTGGGGTCGTAGCGGAAAAGTTCGTCCGGATCGCGGCGGCATAGCAAGCGGCCCATCTCGTATC
Organism: Acuticoccus sediminis; assembly: GCF_003258595.1. Lineage (NCBI taxonomy): Bacteria > Pseudomonadati > Pseudomonadota > Alphaproteobacteria > Hyphomicrobiales > Amorphaceae > Acuticoccus > Acuticoccus sediminis. The sequence continues at coordinate 263,786 of NZ_QHHQ01000009.1, read as the reverse complement.
GGACCACTGACCGACGACGATGGTGGCACTGAACGACAGTACAACCCCGATGAGCGCCTTCATCTCTTCAGACAAGGCACCGCTCATCCGGGCGGCCCCGATCGTCGTTCCGGGCCAGCATGACCGCGCGCGACGGTCCGGCGCAAGGGCGCCGCCGGTGCGGCCGGCCGTCGTGACCGAGAAACCCGGTACCCGAGCTGCCGCGACCATCCCGACCGCGACGGTCATTCCTCAGTCGGGAGAGGCGCCGTCGCGGGGACGGTGACGCCCCGAGGATGCCGTTCCGGGACGGTCGTCCGAGCATCCCACGACGCCCTCGTGAGCAGCTCACGAGGGCTCGCATGTGCAACTTATGTCGCCATGAGGCGCACGCGTTGAAGGCGCTGCCGGAGAGATTGGATGCAAAGCGCTCCCGCGCTTTGAAAGAAATCGCGCATCTCTTGGGAGGAAAACGAGAGAAACCGGAAGGCGGCTTCGATGGGTAAACTTTCAGCATGGCGCGCGTCGATCCCGCCTTGAGCAGCTTACGACGGCTTACTAACCTGCTCAGAGCGCAATGCGAGGCACACCCATGGCCCCTCCCTCAGATCGCGAACGAACCGGCCGCGTGTCGGTGCTCGACGGCTCGCTGAAAGCCGACCGCGCCTACGAGGTGATCCGCCAGGATATCGTCGCCTGCCGCATCCACCCCGGCGCCACCTTCAGCGAGTCGGAGCTGATGGCGCGGTACGACATCGGCAAGGCCACGGTTCGCGTCGCCCTGCAGCGTCTCGCCCACACCGGGCTCGTCACCCCGATCCCGCGTCAGGGCTACCGCGTCGCCCCGGTCACCCTGCGGGACGTGGAGGAGGTGTTCGCCCTTCGCATCGTGCTCGAGCCGTACGCGGCGCGCTGTGCGGCGGGGAAGGTCAACCGCGGCCAGCTCGAGCGTCTGGAGCGCAACTGCCGCGTCCGCAGCTCGGACGACATCGGCAACCAGATCGACTTCTTCCTCGAGGCGAACCGCTCCTTCCACATGGCCATCGCCGTGGCGAGCGGGAACCAGCGCCTCGTCAACACCCTGTCCGGCCTGCTCGACGAGATGACCCGCCTCGTGGCGCTCGGCTTCGGCGTGCAGGGGGTGAGGCCCAACATCGAGAACGACCACACCCTCCTGATCGAGTACCTCTCGGCCGGCGACGCCGACAACGCCGAGATCATCGCCCGGCGCCACGTCGAGACGTTCCGCGAGATGACCATCGCCAAGGTGATGGCGAGCCTCGCCGAGCTGCCGGAGATCGCCACCGCCAACATCGCGCCGCTGGCCGGGCGGAGCGGCTCGTGAGCATCGCCATCTGCCTCAGCAAGGTGAGCAAGTGGTTCGCCCGGCCGAACCGCGAGCCGCTGCACGTCCTGTCCGACATCTCCTTCGAGGTGCCGAGGAACAGCTCGGTCGCGATCGTCGGCGCCTCGGGCTGCGGCAAGAGCACCCTTCTCAACATCATCGCCGGGCTGCTGCCGCCCGACGAGGGCGAGGTGCTCGTCGACGGCAGCCAGCCGCGGAACGTGCCGGCCGCCGCCGTCACCTACATGTTTCAGGACGACCGGCTGCTGCCCTGGCGCAGCACCGCCAGCAATGTCCACTTCGGCCTCGAGACCACCACGCTCGGCAAGGCCGAGCGGCAGGCGCGGGTCGCCGAGACGCTGGAACTCGTCGGCCTCGCCGACTTCGCCGACGCCTACCCGCACGAGCTGTCGGGCGGCATGCGCAGCCGCGCCGCCCTCGCCCGCAGTCTCGTCGCCCGTCCGTCGATCATGCTGATGGACGAGCCGTTCTCCAAGCTCGACCCGACCACCCGCAGCCAGATGCACAAGGAAGTCGTGCGCATCGCCCGCGAGTTCTCGATGACGGTCGTCTTCGTCACCCACGACGCCGAGGAGGCGGTCGTCCTCGCCGACAAGGTCATCGTCCTGAAGCCGCGTCCCGGCCGCAAGGAGACCGAGCTCAAGGTCGACATGCCGTTCCCGCGCGATCCCGTCGCCGCCGACGTCACCGAGACCGTCCGGTCCCTGCGCCAGATCATCTGACCCTGGCCGCTCCCAGCGTCCGCCACGAGGCCCCATGTCCGCCATCACCGCCACGTCCGACTCCAAGGCGAAGCCGCGCCTTGCGCCGCTCCTGGCCACGGAAGCGGGACGCAAAGTCGCCCGGCGTCTTCTCCTGCTCGCGCTGTTCTTCGCCGCCTGGCAGTGGGGCGCGCAGGAGATGCCGGCGTTCATCCTGCCGTCGCCCCACCGGGTGTGGGACGTCTGGCTGCGGCTGATCCAGAAACCGACCTTCTGGGACGACCTCTACACCACGTCCGCCCGCGTCGTCGTCGGCTTCCTGATCGCCGCCGGGGTCGGCACCCTGCTCGGCCTGCTGATGGGCGTCAGCCGGTTCTTCGGCGACTTCCTGGAACCGGCGGTCGTCGTCATCAACACCGTCTCGTCGACGATCTGGGCGATCTTCGCGCTGCTGTGGTTCGGTCTCTCGGAGGCGACGGTCGTCTTCGTCGTCTTCATGACCGCGATGCCGCTGATCCTCACCAGCGTGTTCGAAGGCACGCGGCAGGTGAACGCGGACTACGTCGAGCTCGCGCGTTCCTTCCGCATGACGCGCGGGCAGATCCTGAAGAAGATCTACCTCCCGACGATCCTGCCGCAGTTCTTCTCCGGCGCCCGGCTCGCCTTCGGCTTCTCGGCCCGCGTCGTCCTGATCGCCGAGACGCTGGGCGCCTCGTCCGGCATCGGCTACCGCCTGCGCCAGGCCGCCGATCTGGTCCAGACGGACCAGGTGTTCGCCTGGACCCTCACCCTCGTCGTCATCATCCTCGTCATCGAGTACGGCGTCCTCAAACCGCTCGAAACCCGCCTGTTCGCCTGGAAAAAAGCGGTCGCCGACTGACGCTCCCTGCCCGTCTCACGTCAACACCGGAGAACCGTCCGATGCATCGACTGACTACTCTTGCCGCCTCCGTTCTCGCCCTCGCGGGCGTCGCCGCCGCGCCGGCATCCGCAGAGCCCCTCAAGGTCGGCTACTGGAGCTCGGGCGTCAGCCTCGGCTTCGGCACCTTCCTGCAGACGAAGAAGTTCCTCGAGGACCAGGGCTTCGAGGTCGAGTACGTGACCTTCCCCGACGTCAACGCGCCGACGAAGGCGCTCGTCGTCGGCGGCATCGACTTCGCCATCGGCGCCAGCGCGGGCTCCTCGCTCTCCGCGACGGCCGACGGGCTGCCGGTGTCGATCATCCTCGCCACCCAGGTCGCCGACCTCTACTTCGCGGTCGCGCCGGATTCGGAGATCACCTCGCTCTCCGAGCTCGCCGGCAAGCGCGTCGGCGGGTCGCCGGCGGGCAGCGCCACGGCCTCCATCACCGCCGCGATTCTCGACCAGAACTACGACATCGCGCCGGACGACTACGAGGCGGTGCCGGGCAACGACTCCCTGCTCGCCCAGCTCCTCGTCCAGGGCGAGATCGACGCCGCGGCGCTGCGCTCGGTCAGCCTTGCCCTCGTCGCCGACGCCAACCTCAAGACCATCGGCTCCTTCCGCGAGGAGTGGGGCAAGATCACCGGCGAGGACGCGGCCCCGGTCCTCGGCATCGGCCTCATCCGCGACGAGTGGCTGGAGGAGCACGGCGAGGACGCGGCCGCGCGCATCGTGACCGCCATGCGCAGCGCCTACGAGTACGGCTCGGCCCACAAGGACGAGGTGGCGACGGCGCTGATGGAGGCGGCCAACATCTCCCAGGAGACCGCCGACGCCTACGCCGCGCTGTGGGACGACATCTACTCGGTCACCATGACGCCGGCGACCGTCGAGTCGCTCCGCACCGAGTTCGAGGTCTTCAAGAGCGTCGGGACCGTCTCCGGCGAGTTCGGCGCCGACAAGGTGCTGACCGGCCCCTTCGAGGCCTCCAAGGCCGCCGACTGAGCCGCCGGCCGCTATCCGTCCGAGCCCGATCCACGATCATCACAACCACGAAGAAGGAACACCGTGGTCAACACCATGAAAGCCCTTGTGCTCGCCGAGCACGGGGGCATCGAAAACCTCGCCGTCGTCACCGACAAGCCGGTCCCGACCGCTGACGAGGGCCATGTCGTCATCCGCGTGCGCGCCTCGTCGTTCAACTACCACGACGTGTTCACCGTGCGCGGCATGCCGGGCATCAAGGTCCCGCTGCCCGTCATTCCCGGCCTCGACATGGCCGGCGAGATCGCCGAGATCGGCGCCGGCGTCACCGGCTGGTCGGTCGGTGACCGCGTGCTCGTCAACCCCCTCAACAAGAAGAAGGGGCTGATGGGCGAGATGCTCGACGGCGGCATGGCCGAATATTGCCGCGTCGCCGCCGATCAGCTCATCAAGATGCCGGACGCCGTGACCTTCGAGGAAGCGGCCTCGCTCCCCGTCGCCTACGGCACCGCGCACCGCATGCTGATCACCCACAACACGGTGAAGGCGGGCGACAAGGTGCTGATCCTCGGCGCCTCGGGCGGCGTCGGCACCGGCTGTGTGATGCTCGCCAAGCATCTCGGCGCCGAGGTCATCGCCTGCGCCGGCTCGGCCGAGAAGATCGAGCGCCTCAAGGAGCTCGGCGCCGACGAAGGCGTCAACTACCGTGAGGAAGAGTTCCAGAAGTGGGCGATTGCCAAGTACGGCAAGCCGCAGCGCCGCAGCTACGAGGGCGGCGTCGACGTCGTCATCAACTTCACCGGCGGCGACACCTGGGTGCCCTCGCTGAAGTGCATCAAGCGCGGCGGCAAGATCCTCACCTGCGGCGCGACCGCCGGCTTCGACCCGAAGGAGGACCTGCGCTACATCTGGAGCTTCGAGCTGCAGGTGATCGGCTCCAACTCCTTCTACGACGACAACCTGTCCGCCCTCATGGACCTCATCGCCGAAGGGGCGCTGAAGGTCGTGATCGACAAGGTGCTCCCGCTCGAGGAGGCCGCCTCCGGTCTCGCGATGATCGAGAACCGCGAGGTGCTCGGCAAGATCGTGGTGACGCCGTGAGCGAGGCACTGGACAAGGGCGCCGTCGAGGCGCTGCTGCGCAAGGGGCCGTTCCACGAATGGCTCGGCCTCACCGTCGCCGACGTCGGCGAGGGGACGATCGAGATCCATGCCAGGTGGCGGCCGGAATGGGTGGTCAACACCGCCGGCGGCTACGTGCACGGCGGGATCCTGGCGACCCTCGTCGACCTCACCGCCGACTGGGCGCTGGTCTCCAAGACCGGCAAGGGCGTGCCGACCATCGACATGCGGGTGGACTACCACGCGCCGGCGATGGAGGGCGACCTCAAGGCCGTCGGCAAGGTCGTCAAGCTCGGCCGCACCTTCTCGGTGTGCGAGGCCCAGGTGTTCAACATGGACGGCAAGCTGCTCGCCTCCGGCCGCGGCACCTACATGATGCCGCAGCAGAAGTAAGCCGCGATGGACACGCTCGACCACATCGTGATCAACACGCTCATGGGGATGGACGCTGCGGCGTCCATCTTCGCGGACCTCGGCTTCCAGCTCACCGCGCGCGGTTACCACTCGCTCGGATCGATCAACCATCTCGCGATGGTGCCGGGGTCCTATCTGGAGCTGGTCGGCGTGCCCGCGAGCGGCAAGCAGCGCCAGGAGGTGCTGGAGAGCCCGCTCGGTCTCTCCGGCCTCGTCTTCAAGAGCGCAGATTCCGACGCGACCTATTACCGCCTCACGGCGGCGGGCTTCGCGCCGCAACCGCCGCTCTCCTTCTCCCGCCCGGTCGAGATCGACGGCGAGACGGTGGAGGCGAAGTTCCGCACCGTGCGCCTGACCGGCGCCGAGTTCCCCGCCGGCCGGGTCTATTTCTGCGAGCACCTGACCCCGCAGTACGTCTGGCGGGACGAGTGGCTCGTCCACGACAACGGTTTCGTCTCGATCGACGAGATCGTCGTCGAGAGCACCGACCTCGACGCCGACGCAGCCCGCTATGCCGCGCTGTGCGGCACGACCGCGAGCGTTGACGGCGAGGCGCGCGTGGTGGCGCTGCCGGGCCTGGCGATCCGCCTCGTCGCCGGCGAGCGCCCCCGCTTTGCCGGCGCGACGCTCGGCTTTACGTCGCTCGACGTGCTGAAGGCGCGGGCGTCCGCCTCCCCCGAGGTCGCGTGGAGCGACGACGGCCCCGGCCGCGCCACCCTCGGCATCGCCTCGCTCGACCTCACACTCACCGCGAGGGTCGCCGGATGACGACAAATCTCGGCATGATCTCGTGCGAGGCGGGTGCGCCCGACAAGCCCGCCTTCATCGGCTCGTGGCCGGACGGCACCGAGCGCGTCATGACCTACGCGGCGCTGAACCGGATGGCGGACGCCTTCGCCCGCGGCCTCGTCGCCCATGGTGTGGCGCGCGGAGAGCGCATCGGCATCCTGTCGGCCAATCGGCCCGATTACGTCGCCGCCATCCTCGGCGCGATGCGGGCCGGCGTCGTGCCGGTGCCGATCAATTTCAAGTTTCCCCCTGCGACCATCGCCTACATCGTCGCCGACAGCGCGGTGCGCGTCCTCGTCTGCGACGAGCCGCGCCGCGCGAGCGCCCCGGCGACCGACGCCGTGGTCCTGACCTTCGAAGGCGAGGGCGACGGCACCTTCGCGTCCTGGCTCGACGAGGGACCGTTCGACGCGGTGGACCCGGCCGCCGACGACCCGGCGCTGATCCTCTACACCTCCGGCTCCACCGGCCGGCCGAAGGGGGTGCTGCTCTCGCACGCCTCGCACCTGTGGGTCGCACACGTGCGCGTGCCGGAATACCGCCTTAACGACGAGCGCGTGCTGATCGCCGCCCCGCTCTATCACATGAACGCCCTCGCGCTCTCCTTCCTGGTGTGCGCCTCCGGATCGACGGCGATCCTGCTGCCGCAGTTCCAGGCGGCCCACTACATCGAGGCGATCACCCGGTACCGCTGCACCTGGCTCACCGCCGTGCCGCCGATGATCGCGATGATGCTGCGCGAGAAGGAGGCGCTGGCGGCGGCGGACCTGTCCAGCGTCCACAGCATCCGGATGGGGTCGGCGCCGGTGAACGAGGCGCTCGCGCAGACGACCGCGGCGCTCCTGCCCAACGCCCACGTCATCAACGCCTACGGCACCACGGAGGGCGGGCCGATCGGCTTCGGCGCGCACCCGGACGGCCGGCCGACCCCGAGCGGCTCGGTCGGCTACCCGCATCCCGAGGTCGAGGTGAGGCTCGTCGGCGAGAACGCGCCCGAGCGGGGCACGCTGCAGCTCAGGAGCCCCGGCCAGATGCTCGGCTACCTGAACCGTCCGGACGTCGCCTCGCCCGTCACCGCCGACGGCTTCTACGACACCGGCGACGTCTTCCGCCGTGACGGGGACGGCTTCTACTACTTCGTCGGGCGCGTCGACGACATGTTCGTCTCGGGCGGGGAGAACATCTACCCGAGCGAGGTGGAGCACGTGATCGAGGAGGCGCCGGGCGTGGCGCAGGCCTGCGTGGTGCCGGTGAACGACGACATCAAGGGCACCAAGCCGGTGGCCTTCGTGATCCGCAAGGCCGGTTCCGACGTCACCGAGGACGAGATCAAGGCCTTCGTCCTCGCCAACGCGCCGGCCTACCAGCACCCGCGCCGGGTCTGGTTCGTGGACCGCCTGCCGCTGACGACGACCAACAAGATCGACCGCAACGCCCTGATGGCCCGCGCCACCGAGGCGATGGCAGAACCGGAGGGCGCCGGCAGCTCCTGAGCCGCCCGCCGCCCGTGGCGGATCGGACCGGGGTGTGGCGGAACGCGATTCCGCCTTGCCGTTGCCGACGCGGGGCGACCAATATCGCCGCATGAGCGACGATGACCAACCTCCGCGGATTCGCATCCGTGTCGTCTTCGGCCCGGACGAGATGATGGGGCCCGGCAAGGCCGAGCTCCTCGAGCGGATCCGCGCCACCGGCTCGATCGCCGCCGCCGGCCGCGAGATGGGCATGAGCTACAAGCGCGCCTGGCAGCTCGTCGAGACGCTCAACACGATGTTCAGCGCGCCCGTGGTCGAGAGCACCCGGGGCGGCGCGCGCGGCGGCGGCGCCCGCCTCACCGACGCCGGCGAGGCCGTCCTCGACACCTATCGCGCCTTCGAGGACGAGGCCTACCGCGCCGGCCGCGAGCACGTCGAACGGCTCCAGTCGATGCTGAGGGATATTCCCGGCGGAAAATAACGCTTGCGTGCAGAGAGCATCGTCCGCGATATTCCCGCCGAAACATATCGTTCGTCTGGGAGTTCGCTTCATGTCTCAGCATGCTGCAGGTCGCGTGCGCGCCGCCCTTGCCGCGGCGCTCGTCTTCGGGGCCGCCGGAATGCCGCTCGCGGCCCACGCCGACGAGATCACCGTGTTCGCGGCCGCGAGCCTCACCAACGCCCTCGCCGAGATCGAGAAGCGCTTCGAGGCCGAGACCGGCCACGACCTCGTCATCTCGCTCGCCGGCTCGTCGGCGCTGGCCCGGCAGATCCAGCAGGGTGCGCCGGCCGACATCTTCATCTCGGCCAACCCCAACTGGATGGACGTCGTCGAGGCGGACGGCCTGATCGAGCCGGACTCGCGCTTCGATCTCCTGCGCAACTCCATCGTCCTCATCGCCAGCGGCACCGACGCCGAGAAGGTCGACATCGGCCCCGATCTCGACCTCTCCGGGCTCCTCGGCGACGGGCGGCTCGCGATGGCGCTCGTCGACGCGGTGCCCGCCGGCGTCTACGGCAAGGCGGCGCTGGAGAGCCTCGGCCTGTGGGACGGCGTCGAGACCAAGGTCGCCCAGGCCGACAACGTGCGCGCGGCGCTCGCGCTCGTCGCCACCGGCGAGGCGCCCTACGGCATCGTCTACGCGACGGACGCGGCGGCGGAGGACGACGTGACGGTCGTCGGCACCTTCCCGGACGACAGCCACCCGCCGATCGTCTACCCCGCCGCCGACCTCGCCAACCGCGACTTCCCGGCGGAGGCGGAGTTCCTCGACTACCTGCGCGGTCCGGAGGCGCGCGAGGCGTTCGAGCGCCAGGGCTTCGTGGTCATCGAGCAATAGCTCGCGCTGAATGGACTGGCTCGGCCCCGCGGAGTGGAAGGCGGTCGCGCTTTCCCTGCGCGTTTCGTTCATGGCGATGCTGGTCAGCCTGCCGCTCGGCATCCTGATCGCCTACGCGCTGGCGCGCTGGTCGTTCCCGGGCAAGCAGGTGCTGAACGGTGTCGTCCATCTGCCGCTGATCCTGCCGCCGGTGGTGACGGGCTACCTCCTGCTCCTGACGTTCGGCACGAAGGGTCCGGTCGGCAGCCTGCTCGCCGAGGCCGGCATCGTCTTCGCGTTCAACTGGACCGGGGCGGCGCTGGCAGCCGGCGTGATGGCGTTTCCGCTGATGGTTCGGGCGATCCGGCTGTCCGTCGAGGCGGTGGACCCGAAGCTCGAACAGGCGAGCGAGACGCTGGGGGCCTCGCCGCTCTGGGTCTTCCTCACCATCACGCTGCCGATGATCCTGCCGGGGATCATCGCCGGGGCGATCCTCTCGTTCGCGAAGGCGATGGGCGAGTTCGGCGCGACGATCACCTTCGTCTCCAACATCCCGGGTCAGACGCGGACGATCCCCTCGGCGATCTACGCCTTCCTGCAGGTGCCGGGCGGCGAGGCGTCGGCGATGAAGCTCGTCCTCGTCTCCGTCGGCGTCGCGATGGCGGCGCTGCTTCTGTCGGAACTGATCGCCCAGCGGGTGGCGAAGCGCGTCGGAGGTCAATGATGCTCGATATCGAAGTGCGTCACGCTTTCGGGGGCTTCGCCCTCGACGTCCGGTTCGAGGCCTCGCCCGGCGCGACGGTTCTCTTCGGCCGCTCCGGCTCGGGCAAGACGACGATCGTCAACGCGGTCGCGGGCCTGCTGAAGCCGGACGCGGGGCGGATCGCGGCGGGAGACTGGGTGCTGTTCGATTCCGCGCGCGGCATCAACCTGCAGCCGCGGCACCGGCGCATCGGCTACATCTTCCAGGAGGGGCGGCTCTTCCCGCATCTCACCGTGCGGCAGAACCTCCTCTACGGGGCATGGTTCGCACCGAAGGACGCGCCGCGCGAGGACATGGCGAGGGTGGTCGACCTGCTGGGCGTCGGCCATCTTCTCGACCGGCGGCCGGGCGCGCTCTCGGGCGGCGAGAAGCAGCGCGTCGCGATCGGGCGCGCGCTCCTCTCGGCGCCCCGGCTGATCCTCGCCGACGAGCCGCTCGCCGCTCTCGACGAGGCCCGCAAGGCGGAGATCCTGCCCTATTTCGAGCGGCTGCGGGACGAGGTGGCGGTGCCGATCCTCTATGTCAGCCACTCGGCCGCCGAGGTCGCGCGGCTGGCGACGACGGTGGTGATGCTGGAACAGGGGCGCGTCGCCCGTCAGGGATCGGCCGCGGAGGTGCTGGGCTCGGCGCAAGTTGCCGCCCTGCCCGGTCCGGAGGCGCTGTCTCCCGCCCCCTTCGCGGCCCAGCCCCGCTTCGCCTGACGGCGGCAGGAGGCGCCCGGCGGGCGTCAGTGCCGGCTCAGCACGTCGTCGAGCATCTCGATCAGGAAGTCCGCTTCGCGCGGGCCGAAGACCAGTGGCGGACGGATCTTCAGGACGTTCGCCTTCGGGCCGGTGGCGCCGATGAGGACGCGCTTCTCGCGCAGGCCGTTGACGATCCGGGCTGCGCCCGCCGCGTCCGCCCCCGCCTCGCCCACGATGTCGATGCCGATGAAGAGCCCCGCGCCGCGGATCTCGCCGATCGCGGCGTGCTCCCCGGCGAGCTCGGCAAGATCCAACCGCAACCGTTCGCTGGTGGTCTTCGCGTTCTCGATGAGGCCCTCGTCCTCGATCACGCCGAGGACGGCGAGCCCGACCGCGCAGGACACGGGATTGCCGCCGAAGGTGTCGAAGTCGCGCGCCGACTGGCCGAAGGCGTCCACCGGGCCGTGGCGGCCGAACAGCGCCGCCACGGGATGGCCGTTGCCCATGGACTTGCCCGCCGTAACGAGGTCCGGGACGACGCGGTGGCGGGAAAAGCCCCACATCCCTGCGCCGGTCCGCCCGAGGCCGGCCTGCACCTCGTCGGCGATGAAGACGGCACCCGCCTCGCGCGCCGCGTCGACCGCCGCCGCCAGGAAGCCGGGCGGATCGGCGCAGACCCCGTCCGAGGCGAAGATCGTGTCGCAGATGAACGCCGCCGGGCGGACGCCGTTGCGGGCGAGGTCGGCGAATGCCGCGCGCACCGCTGCCGCGAAGGCGTCCGCATCCCCGCCGACAGGCGCGGGTACGGTCCGGACATCGGCGCCCAGCGGCACGCCCGGGCCGAGCGATGGCGAGAAGGCGGCGACGTCCGCCGTCGTCCCGTGGCACGCCGTCTCGGTGACGACGACGCCGGTCCCGCCGGTCGCGTGCCGGGCGATGCGCACGGCGAGGTCGTTCGCCTCGCTCCCGGTGCAGGTGAACACCGCGCGGTCGATGGCCGCCGGCAGCGTGGTGAGGAGCCGCTCGGCGTAGTCGACGACCTCGCCGCCGAGGTCGCCCGTGTGGGTGTCGGGGGCACCCGCCTGCCGCGCCAGCGCGCCGACGACCCGCGGATGGCAGTGCCCGACGGAGGCGACGCTGTTGCAGGCGTCGAGGTGGCCGTTGCCGGCGGCGTCGTAGAGGATGCAGCCCTGGCCGCGCACCGGGCGGAACGGCCGCTCGTAGGACAGGCGGGAGGCGCCGCCGGGGAGCCGCTCGCGCCGCTCCAGGAGCGCCGCGCTCTCCGGGCCGAGGGTCACGTCGTCCGAGGGGACGTCGGCGTTCGGCATGCCGGCGGCGGGAGGTTTCATCGCGGGACCGTCGATAGAAGGAGGGAAAGGCGGGGTGACGTCCCCGCGGGCTGCGGGCGTTCGAGGCTGCGGGCGATGCCCGGCACGGTTCGAATGATAGCGCCCTCGCCGCTCCGGTGAACCCTCGCGTTTCGGGCCATCAACCGTCAATCCGCCGGTCCCGGCACGCCGCGCCCGCGTGCATGGCCCTTCGGTGCGATACCAGCACCGGCGGCCACGCGCCCGGGATCACCGCTGCGCCGTGACGCGACATTGACCGGGGCGAGGGTCTCACTTACGGCCCCTCGGTCGACCTCGGACCGGCGGGCACGCCTCTCGGGACCGTGGTCGTCGTCCTCGCGGGCCGTCGCCGACGCGCCCGCCGGCGCTCCCCGGCCGCGGGCGAGCCCGTCCCGCTCCCCCGCGGCCCCCTGCGTCCGGCACGGGGCCCGCCAATCGAAGTCTGGCACCTCTTCATGACCGGCACGCCCCTCCTGATCGACTGCGACCCCGGTGTCGACGATGCGATCGCCATCTTCCTGGCGCTGGCATCGCCCGAACTCGACCTGCAGGCCGTCACGACCGTCGCCGGCAACCGTCCCATCGAGCAGGTGACGCGAAACGCGCGCGGCCTCCTGTCGCTGGCCGGCCGCAGCGACATTCCGGTCCATCAGGGCTGCCACGGCGGCCTCCTGCCCCGCACGGTCCGCTGGTCCAGCGCCCACGGCGACGACGGGCTCGGTGGTCTGGCGCTGCCGGACGAGGGCGCGCCGGTGGCGCCCGGCCACGCGGTGGACGTTCTCGTCGCGCGCATCATGGCGGCGGCGCCCGGCACCGTGACGCTCGCCGCGATCGGCCCGCTGACCAACGTCGCGATGGCGTTCGCGATGGAGCCGTCGCTGCCCTCGCTGCTGAAGCGGCTCGTCATCATGGGCGGTTCGGTCGGCGCGCCGGGCAACATCACGCCGATGGCGGAGTTCAACTTCATGCACGACCCGGTCGCGGCGCATATCGTGCTGACGAGCGGCGCCCCGATCGACCTCTTCGGCCTGAACCTGACACGCCAGGTGCTGGTCTCGGCGGATGTCCTCGAGGATTTCGCGCGGGCCGGCACGCCGTGCACCCAGGCCGCTCGGACGATGCTGGCGGCCTACGCGACCCGCGACTCCGCGATCCACGACCCGTGCGTGATCGCGATGCTCCTCGCCCCGGATCTCTTCACCTCGCACCCCGCCCGCGTCGTCGTCGACTACCGTCCCGGGCCGACCGAAGGCGCCTCGCTCGTCGATCCCACGAACGCGGAGGGCGCGCCGACGGTGAACGTCGTCGACACGGCCGATGCCGGCCGCGTCCTTTCGCTGTTCGTGGAGCGGATCTCGCGCCTCGGGGCGCGGTAGTCCCGGGCCTCCCGGGGCGCCTCTACTCGGCCGCTTGCGCGCGCTGCGGGTCGTCCCTGACGACGACCGTGTCGAGCACGGGGAAGATCTCCGAGGCCGGCATGCCGACGCGCCGGGCGTGCTCGCGGATCGCGTCGGGGCCGGTCGCCTCGTAGATGCAGACCGTGCCGACGCGCCCGTCCGGCTCGCGCACCACGTAGGAACGAATCCAGCGCACGTCGCCCGCCATCTCGTTGCCGACGCGGGTCGATGTTTCCGCGGCCCTCGCGAGCTCGGGCAGGTCCGGCCAGGCGCCGGCGCGGCGAATGACATAAAGCTCCATGACAACCTCTCCTTCTGAAAAATCGGTGGGACGTCGCCCGGTCCGGACGGCGCCCGGTATCGAGACGTCACGCGCGGGGCGCGCCCGCCGTCATCGCTTGAGCGGGACGGTGTAGACCGTGGCGTTGCCCTTGAGGCAGACGTCGCCGGCCTCGTTGCGCACGCTGGTCGCGATGGTGCAGATCGGCTTGTCCGGGCGCACCGTCAGGATCTCGACCCGCCCCGTGATGCGCTCGTCCACGCCGACCGCCTTGAGGAACGACCAGTTGACCTCGAGGAAGACGGTGCCCGGTCCCGGCAGGTCTTCCGCCACGATGGCGTTGAGGATCCCGGAGGTGACGCCGCCCTGCACGATCAGCTTGCCGAACATGCTGCCGCGGGCGAGCGCCTCGTCGTAGTGGAGCGGGTTGCGGTCGCCGGTGATCTCGGTGAACGCCTCGATGTCGCGCATCGAGGTGCGGTGGGAGCGCTCGGCGACCGCGCCGACCTCGGGCCGCCCGGCGATCACGCCGGCCCAGCCGTCCTTGATGATTTCGTCTACCATGGTGCCTCTCCTTGTCTGCGCCGCGCCGGGTGCGTGCCCGCGCGGTCTCGATCGAGGCGCGGCGCCGCTACGGGCCGCGCCGTGCCGGGCCGCCGTCGCGGCCGTGGCGTCAGGCCGGCAGCGCCGCGCCGGCCTCCGGGCCGGGCGCCGGGAGCGTGCCGTGCCGTCGCCGGAGCATCTCGACCTCGCCCTTCATCGCCGCGTTCACGGTCATGTGGAGCGCCTTCAGCCGGTCGAAGCTCCAGTCGAGCGAGGCGATCTCGTCGGTCGCCTCGAGGAAGGGGAGCGAGTGCGCGTCCCGCTCGTCCTGATAGGCGGCGAGCGCCTGCGGCGTGCCGGCGGCGACCGCCTCGGCCAAAAGCTCCGCGTCGCGCAGCGCGTCGGTGATGCCGTGGGCGGTGATCGGGTCCTTGAAGTACCCCGCGTCGCCCACCAGCGCCCACCCGTCGCCGAACGCCTGGCGCAGGTGCCCCGTCTTGCCGCCGAACGCACGGACCTTGCCGTCCATGACCGCGCCCGACAGGCGCTCGCGCAGAGCGGGCGCCCGCGTCGCGATGAGGTGACGATAACTCTCTTCGGGCGTTCCCTGAAGGGACTGGAAGCGCGCCGAGGGGATCGCGACGAAGACGCAGGCGGCTGCATCGTTCGTGGGGATGACCCCGGTCGCGAAGCCGCGGTCGTAGCCCCACTCGTACCCGCCCCAAGTGACCCCCTTCCAGTACGCGAAGAGGACGGCGGTCGCGTGGCCGCCTTCGTGGATCGTGCGCGCCATCACGCTCCGCGCGACCCCCGAGGCGACGCCGTCGGCGCCGATCACGATGCCGGCCCGCACCCGCTCCTGGGTCCCGTCCGGCCGGCGGATGACGGCGCCTTCGACGCGCCCCCCCTCGCTGCGCACCAGTCCGGCAAGCGCGGCGCCGAACTCGATCCGGGCGCCGGCCCCGCCGGCCGCGTCCGCCAGCAGGGCGTCGAGCACCGTCCGGCGCGGGGCGGCGAGCGCGTCGATCCCGTCGACGGGCTTCGTCGGGATGGTGATCCGCTCCTCGCCGTAGGCGAACGTCGCCGACGGCACCGGCGGGGTCCCCGCGGCGCGCAGCCGGTCGAGGAGGCCCCAGTGGTGGAGCTGCATGACGCCGCCCCGCATCAGCGCGTGCGTCGACAGGGCGTCGGACCCGTAGGCCCGCTTCTCGACGACGCGGACCGAGAGGCCCTTGCGGGCGAGAAGCATCGCCGTCGCGGCACCAGCGCACCGTCCGCCGACGATCAGCGCGTCACACCGGGACGGCGCTGCATGGAATGTGGTGGTCATGACAGCCTCCAGTCATGCTGCCTGCCGCCGGTCGAGCTCGCCCCGCAGGATGTCTGCGAGGTCGCGCGCGTCCGGACCGGCGCCGTCGATGAGATGAGACTTCCGGCGGCGCAGGAACGGCAGGCCCATCACGAAGAGGCCCGGCGCCACGACGCCGCCGTCGTGCCGGATCTCCCCCTTCCGGTCGAAGACGGGGAGATCCACGAACGAATGGTCGGGGCGGACCCCGGTCGCCCACAGGACGGTGCGCACGCCCTCCGCCGCGAAATCGAGCGACAGGCGCGGCGCCGCGGGGACGCGCGTCGCCGGCAGGGCATAGGCCGGGGCCACCAGCGCCGTGAGGTCGTGCGTCTCGACCCAGGCATCGATGGCCGCCAGCAGGCGGTTCATCTTCAGGTCGGCCGACGCGCACATGTTGGCGAGGCTGCCGGCGAACTGCGCCCGCCCGTCGCACACGCCGGCGAGACGCCCGACGATCTCGACGCCGATGTCCTGCAGCGCGTTGAGATCGAGCGCCTCCACGCGGTCGTGCCCCTGGAGCTGCATCGACGGTGCCCGCCGCACCCTGGCGACGTCGTCCACCTCGTCAATGGTGACGTCGAGCAGGCCGAGGAGATGCAGCCACGCGTCGATGTCCGCGCCGCGATAATGCCGGGGCCCGCGGGTGTGATGCCCGACGGCGAGAATGACGTCCCGGCCCGAGCGCTGGATCTCCTGCGCGATCTGCACGCCCGAGGCCGACGCACCGACGACGAGCACCCTGCCCCGCGGCAGATCGCAGGCCCGCTTGTAGTCGAGCGCGCTGAGCTGGACGAGGTCGCGCGGAAGGCTCGCCGCGAAGAGCGGGCGCTTCGCCGTGACGGCGGGTCCCGTCGCCAGCACGACCGCGTCGCTCGCGATCATGCCGTGCGAGGTCTCCACCAGGTAGCCACCGCCCCCCGGGCGGACGGCGAGGACGTCCACGCCGGTCTCGATCGGCAGGTCCTCCGCGGCCACGAAGCGGTCGAACGCGTCGACGAGTTCGCGCGCGGACATGTAGCCGTTCTGCTCCGGGCCGGCGTACGGGTGTCCCGGTAGGCCGTTCATCCAGTTGGGGGTGATGAGACGCAGGCTGTCCCAGCGCTGACGCCGCCAGCTGTTGGCCACCTCGCCGCGCTCCAGGACGACATGGTCCACGCCGCGGGCGTTGAGCTCGCGGCTCATGGAGAGCCCGGCCTGACCCGCTCCGACGATTACAGCGTTCACCATTCTCACGACGCTCGTTCCTTCCATTCGGGGCGCGGCGCGCCGTGCGCGCATCGCGTGCGCGGGCGGGCCGACACCTTGGATCCGGGGGAGCCGGGGTGCGAGCGCGTCGCACCCTCGGCCCTGCGTTCAGTGGTTCCGCCGCAGCGGGTGGCCCGCGAGGGCGCACTCCACGTCATGGCGGGTGAGTCCGATGTCCCTCAGCTCGTGGTCGCTGAAGGCGGCCAGGTGCCGATAGTCACGCTGGTTGGCGCGGCGGCGGAGACAGGTCGCCACGGCACCGCGAAGCGAGCGCCAGGGACGGCCGAGCGAGGGGGACGGCAGTTGCGTTTGGTCCAGCACCGTCATGACGACGTACTCCCGAAGGTCGGTGGTGCCGCCCGCGTCAGGCGACGGTGACCACCACGTTCGTTGGGTTGGTGATCAGGTCGAAGACGGCGGACCGTCTCTGCGCCTGCGCGACGATCCCTGCGATCTCGTCCGGCGTGCCGTCGGCGTCGATCTCGAAGCGGACCCTCACGGCGCTGAAGCCGTTGCGCACATCCGCGTCGATCCCGAGGATCCCGTAGAGGTCCATGTCGCCTTCGACGATGGCCTTCGCCGAGTGGAGCTGCACGCCGCGGTTCTGCGCGACCGATGCGACGCCCGCCATCAGGCAGCTCCCCAGCGCCGACAGCACGATCTCGACCGGGGTCGGGGCGCTGTCGGAGGCGGCGAACACTTCCGGGTGATCGGCCTCGACGGCGAAGGCGGTCTTGCGGGTCTGCTCCTCACCCAGCCCGTGGAAGTCTTTGATTACTGAACGACTGTGAACGCCGTCCAGCCAAGAGCATTCGGCGCGCCAGGTGAAATGGGCGGCGGCGGGCGCCTCCTCCAGCGCCTTTCGAGCATTGAGAAGTGCCGCGACGTTCACGCCATTGTTAGCAATTTCTACTTTTGCGTGATCCATGTTAATTTGTCCTTTTTGTTGGCGAATATTCATATGCCGGCTCCTGCGGCGCCTGTTACATACGGAGTGCATGGGATGGTCGTGAGCGCGAAACCGGTCGAAAGCAGTCGAAACGTGCCACCTTCTTCGGTGGTCTCCGCCGAGAAATCCGGCATCATCGACGCCTATCTTCTCTGCCTGCCCGAGAGCTCGGGCTCTTCGCTCTATGGAATGCTGGAGATCCTCGCGGTGACGGGGACGGCCTGGCGCACCGCCTCTCGCGCCGAACCGGGCCGCGCGCTCATCCGCCCCCACGTCGTCAGTCCGACGGGCGAGCCGTATACCGGCCTGCACGGCATCCCCATCCGGCCGGACCTCGCCTTCCGGGACGTCACGGCGCCGGAGGTCGTGATCATCACCGACCTCTGGCTGACGCCGGACGACGCGATCACCGACCGGCACGAGGAGGCGAAGGCCTGGCTGCGGTCCTGCTTCGAGGCGGGGAGCACGATCTATTCGGCCTGCTCGGGCTCGGTTCTGCTGGCGGCGGCCGGGCTCCTCGACGGGCGGATCGCGACGTCGCACTGGGGGCTGGAGGATCTCTTCCGCCGGAGCTTCCCGCTGGTGCGGTTCGAAGTGGGGTCGACCCTGTGCCTGTCGGATCCGACCGGCCGGCTCGTCACCTCAGGCGGGGCGAGCTCCTGGCACGACCTCGCGATCCACATCATCTCGCGCCACACCAGTCCGGGCGAGGCGCTCGACATCGCCAAGTTCTTCCTGATGAAGTGGCACTCGGAGGGGCAGCTTCCCTACTCGGCGCTGGTGCGCCGGCTGCCGCACGCGGACGGCGTCGTGCGCCGGGCAGAGGCCTGGCTCGCCGAGAACTACGCCCAGCCGGACCCCGTCGCGGCGGTGGTGAAGGTGTGCGGCATCGCCGAGCGGAGCCTGAAACGGCGCTTCAAGGATGCCACCGGCACCAGCCTCCTGTGCTACGCGCAGAACCTGCGGATCGAGGCGGCCAAGCGCATCCTCGAGACGGACGACCGGCCGGTCGAGTCGATCGCGACGGCGGTCGGTTACGGCAACCAGACCTTCTTCCGCGAGGTCTTCAAGCGCAGCACCGGACTGACGCCGGCCGCCTACCGGAGGATGTTTCGCCCCTTCGTCAACGCGGCATAGGACGCGGCGCTGCGGCCGTGGGGCGCGCCGCGCCGGCCGGTCACGGGGCGCCGCGCCGGGCGCCTCACGACAACCGGGCGAGGCCCTCCGCCAGCACCGCCACGGCGGCCTCGAAGTCCACCATCTCCATCGCCTCGTCCGGATTGTGGCTGCCGTTCTGGTTGCGCACGAAGAGCATCGCGCTCGGGATGCCGGCGCCGGCGAAGGTCGCTGCGTCGTGGCCCGCGCCGCTCGCCATCGAGAACGACGGCAGCCCCAGCGACTGCTGCGCCGCGCCGAAAGCCGCGCGCAGCGTCGCGTCCATCTCCGCCGGCGTCGAGCCCGTGAGGGGGCCGGGGTCGACGGTGACGCCGTGGGCCGCCTCCACCTCGGCGAAGCGCCGGTGAACGAGGCCGAGCATGCGCTCCAGCGTCTCCTCCTCGTGGCTGCGGATGTCGATCGCGAGGCGCACCTCGCCGGCGATCTTGGAGAAGGCGTGCTCGGCCGGATCGGTGGAGAACATGCCGACGGTGAAGGTCATGTCCCGCCCCTCCGCCTCGAGCGCCAGCCAGTCGGCCTGAAGGCGCATGACGAGGTCGGCGGCGCCGATCAGCGCGTCGGCGCGGTAGGCGCGCGGCACCGCTCCCGAATGGGCGTACTGGCCGAGGACGCGCGCCTCCCGGTAGCGCCGGCTGCCGCGGATCCCGGTGACGACGCCGACGGGCGCATCCTCGGCGATGAGGACCGGCCCCTGCTCGATGTGGAGTTCGACGTAGGCGCGCACGCTGGCGGGATCGACCTGCGGCGTCCCGGCCCGCACGGTCTCCGGATCGAAGCCGAGCTCGGCCATGTGGTCGGCGAGGGTGCGGCCGCTGTCGGCGCGGGTAAGGTCCAGCGTCTCGGGCGGCAGCAGGCCGAGGGCGAGCTTTGACCCGGGGTATGACACCGGGAACCACGTGCTCTCCTCCGCCCGCAGCGCCATGACGACGAGGTCGTCACGCAGGGCATAGCCCGCCTTCTTCCACCCCGCGGCGACGGCGAGGCCGGCGAGGACGCCTGCGGCGCCGTCGAAGTTGCCGCCCATCGGCACCGAATCGAGATGCGAGCCGACGATGATCGCCCTTCCCGTCTCGTCCGTGCCGGGGAGCGTGAGGTAGAGGTTGCCGCCGGCGTCGGTGCGGGCGGAAAGGCCGACGGCAGTGCCGGCGTCGCGCACGAGATCGTGGGCGAACTGCTCGCCCGCGCCGTAGGCGGTGCGCGTGACGCCGCGCCGGTCGGCGGTCTTCTCGGCGAGCTCGTCGAACAGGCGTGCGGCGAGGGCGGTGTCGGCGGGCGGCGGCCCGTTGCCGGCGGCGCTCACCGTGCGCCCTCCGGGACGGGAGACGCGTCGTACGGGCGCCCGGCGCGGTCTGTGATGGATTGGCGCGCGGTCGGCACGGCAACGTCGAACTCAGCCACGAAAACTCCTCGTCGGACGACAGGCTCCTGGGGTGACGGCCGAAGCATGGGCGAACCGCGCGAAGGCCACAAGCGCTCGGCGGCGCCCGGTCCGGCCGCGGCCGCATGGTGCGTGCAACTGCGGTGCCGACCTCCCGGTCCCGCGCGCCGCCGGCCGGAGCGGAAACGCGCGCGCGTCATTGCTCCGGCGCGGCAGGCCCGGTAGATCGGCGGCTGCCGGCCGCGTCGTCGCGGGCGGCGTCGCCCTGCCCGCGCGCAGGTCCCGACGGGTCGGAGCCGTGCGAGGCGGCCGGCCGGTCCGGCCGGCGCGTTCCCGCCATCCCGCCCGTCCCAACGGAAGACCTGCACACTCGATGACCTTCACGATCCCCCTTGTCGCGCGCGGCAACGTCGACGCCTGGACCGCGGCGCTGAGCACGGCGATGCCAGAGGCCCGCATCGTCCCCTTCGCCGACACCACCGAGGCGGAGCGGGCGTCCGCCGTCGTCGCCATCGCCGCCAATCCGGATCCGGCCGAGCTGGCGCAGCTTCCGAACCTCGTCTGGGTGCAGAGCCTCTGGGCGGGGGTGGAGCGGATGGTTGCCGAGCTTCCGCGCGGGCTGACGGTGGTGCGGCTCGTCGACCCGCAGCTCGCCGAGACCATGGCCGAGGCGGTCCTCGCCTTCACGCTCTACCTCTTCCGGGAGGTGCCGCACTATCGCCGCGCGCAGGAGGCCAGGCGCTGGGACCCGCTGCTCCTGCGCCTTCCCGACGAGATGCCGGTCGGCATCCTCGGACTGGGCAACCTGGGGCGCGCGGCGGCCCGCCGGCTGATGGCCCAGGGCTTCCCGGTCCTCGGCTGGAACCGCACGAGCCGCCCGATGGAGGGCGTCGAGACGTTCTGGGGCGCGGACGGCCTCGACGCCATGCTGGAACGCACCAAGGTGGCGGTCGTTCTGCTGCCGCTGACGCCGGAGACGCGCGGCCTCGTCGATGCCGCGGCGCTGGCGCGCCTTCCCGAAGGGGCCTCGCTCAT
This sequence comes from Acuticoccus sediminis, assembly GCF_003258595.1. Classification (NCBI taxonomy): domain Bacteria; kingdom Pseudomonadati; phylum Pseudomonadota; class Alphaproteobacteria; order Hyphomicrobiales; family Amorphaceae; genus Acuticoccus; species Acuticoccus sediminis. Next base: position 242,586 of record NZ_QHHQ01000009.1, on the reverse strand, counting down.
CAACTTCGCGCGCGGGCCCATCGTCGACACCGGCGCGCTGATCGCGGCGCTCGACACGGGCCGCCTCTCCCACGCGGTCCTCGACGTGTTCGACGAGGAGCCGCTGCCGGCGGAGAGCCCGCTGTGGTCCCACCCGGGGATCACCGTGCTGCCCCACGTCTCGGCCCCGACGCACCGGGCCACGGCGGCGGCGATCGTCGCGACGAACATCCGCGCCTTCCGCGAGAGCGGCACCATCCCCGAGGCGGTGGACCGGATGCGCGGCTACTGAACAGCGTCGCGGGGGCCGGCGCTTTCGGACCGCCCCCCGCGAGCACCTTTGCCGCGGGGCGGCGTTACTGCGCCGTCATCCCGATCGCCTTGAGCTGCTCGCCGATCGTCTCGCGGCCCTCGACGACGAACTTGCGGTAGTCCTCGCCGGACATGAAGTCCGGGTCCATGCCGAGGTTCTTGAACTGCGCCTGCACTTCGGGGTCGCTCATCGCCTTGGAGAAGGCGGTCTGGAGGATCTCGATCTTGCCGGGATCCGTGCCCGCCGGAGCGGACAGGCCGGACCAGCTGTCGATCGCGATCTCGTAGCCGAGGTCCTGCAGGGTCGGCACGTCGGGCAGCTCGAACCAGCGCACCGGGCTCAGGGAGGCCAGCATCCGCATCTCGCCCGACTTCACGTGCTTGACGATGTCGGTCGGGTTCTGCGCCGTCGCGTCGACCTCGCCGGCGAGGAGCGCCACCGCGGAGTCGTTGCCGCTCGGATAGGGGATCCAGTCGAACCGGCCGCCGGTCGCCTCGGCGAGCTGGTGCAGCGCGATGTTGTTCGGCGGTCCCGAGGCGCTGATCGTCACCTTGCCATCCTTCGCCTTGGCGACGAAGTCCTCGAACGTCTCGAACTCGGAGTCGGCGCGCACGGCGAGGCCGTAGCGGTAGCGCCCGGTGCCGGCGAGGAAGGCGAAGTCCTCGAGCTTGTAGGGGACTTCGCGCATGTTGGGCTGGATCGCCATGGGCGAGAAGCTCGTCACGCCGATCGTGTAGCCGTCGTTGCGCGAGTTGGCGAGGACGGTGGGGCCGACGGTCCCGGCGCCGCCGGCGCGGTTCACCACCTTGAGCGGCACGCCGAGGTGCTGCTCGGCCGCCTTGGCGAGCGTGCGGGTGGAGAGGTCGGTCGCACCGCCGGCACCGTAGTTCACGATGACGGTGATCTCCTTCGCCGGATAGTCCTCCGCCGAGGCGGTTCCGGCCGCGCACAGGATGGCCGACGCGGCCAGCGCGAAGAATGCCGAGCGCTTCATGATTTCCTCCAGTATGTGTTGGGCCCCGTCGCGGGGCCGTTTCAGACCGAGCCGAGGCCCGGAAGGGTCAGTCCGAGCAGTTCCACCGCGACGACGCGGATCGCGAGCGCCGTCCCGAGCGAGACGAGTGCGAGGGGGAGCGGCCGGTAGACGCCGCAGATGACCGCGAACGCGCCCGTCGCGAGCACGGTCGCCGCCGTGAAGCCGGCGAGCGGCGCGAGCAGCGCGAACGCGCACCCGCCCGCGAGGACGCCGACGACGCGCCCCATGCCGGTCCAGTCGACCTCGACCGCCGGGACCTTGCCGCGCTTGGCGATGCCGCCGATCAGGATGCCGGCGCCGATCACCGCGAGGAGCGCGGCGAGGATCTTCGGGTAGAGGCGCGCGTGGGAGCTGAAGCCGGCGACCTCCTGGACCTGCGCGTCGACGACGCCGAGGAGGCCGGCGGCGCCGATGACGACCAGGACGGCGCCCGACAGGATGTCGCCCCTGGCGGCTGCGTTGGCGAGCTTCATGACGCCCTCCCCGTCTCGGTGGCCACCTCGCCCTCCTCCGCCCGCAGCGCCCCGCGCTGGCGCAGGACCAGCGCCACGGAGACCGCGACGAAGATCCACAGCCCGATGGCGAGCGGTGAGCCGACGAAGACGCTGAAGTCACCGTCCGACAGGCGCAGCGCGCGGCGCAGGTTCTCCTCCATGAGCGGCGCCAGGATGAAGCCGATGAGGAGCGGCGCGCGCGGGAAGCCGAGCTTGGTCATGACGTAGCCGATGAGGCCGAACACCAGCATCACCCACACGTCGAACATCGACTGGTTCAGCCCGTAGGCGCCGACGATGCACAGCATGAGGACGACCGGCATGAGGAACCGCGTCGGCGTGCGGGCGACGCGGGAGAACGCCGGCAGCATCGCCCTCGCGACCACGAAGAGGACGAGGTTGGCGACGATCAGCCCCGCGAAGAGCCCGTAGACCACGTCCGGCGCTTCCTTGAAGATCAGTGGTCCCGGCGACAAGCCGTGGATGAGGAAGGCGCCGACGAGGATCGCCGCCATCGTGTCCCCGGGGATGCCGAGGCCGAGGAGCGGGATGAGGTTGGCGCCGCTGACGGCGTTGTTGCCGGCCTCCGCCCCCGCGATCCCTTCGAGCGAGCCCTTGCCAAACTCCTCCTTGCGCCTCGAGGTGCGCCACGCCGCGTCGTAGCCGAGGAAGGCGCCGAGCGTCGGGCCGAGGCCGGGGATGATGCCGACGAGACCGCCGATCACGGCGCCCAGCGCGATCGGCCTCGCGATCAGCCGGGCGTCCTTGCCGGTGATGCGCCTGTCGTCCCGGGTCGCGGCCTTGGGCAGGGCGCGGATGCCGGCCCCGTGCCCAGACTCGATCTGCACCAGGATCTCCGAGAGCGTCAGCAGGCCGATCAGCATCGGCACGAGCTCGATCCCGCCGTAGAAGTCGATGACGCCGAAGGAGAAGCGCGGCACGCCCGACATCGGGTCGAGGCCGATGAGCGCGACGGCGGCGCCCAGGATCGCCGAGGCAACGCCCTTCCACAGCGAGCGGCCCGAGACCGCGGCCACCACCGTGAGGCCGAGGATCGCGACGATCATGTACTCCACCGCGCCGAAGGCGAGCGCGATCCGGGCGAGCTGCACGGCGAGGAGGATGAGCAGCACGTCGGTCGCGAGGTCGGCGATGACGGAGGAGACGAGCGCAACCTTGAGCGCCTTCTCCGACTGTCCCTTGCGGGCGAGCGCGTAGCCGTCCTGCACCGTCGCGGCGCTCGCCGGCGTGCCGGGGGCGGCCACCAGGATCGCGGCGATCGAGCCGCCGAAGATGCCGCCCTTGTAGGCGCCCAGCAGCATGAGCATGCTCGCCACCGGCGGCATGGTGAAGGTGAAGGGGATCACGATGGCGATCGCCATCGTCGCGGTGAGGCCGGGGATGGCGCCGAGGACGACCCCGAGGCCGACGCCGGCGGTCAGGTAGGCCATCGTCTCCAGCGCGAAGATCTGGGCGAAGCCCTGGACGAGCGGCTCCATCAGGGCGCGCCGCGTCCCGGCAGGGGGCCGCCGGGCGGCCGTGTCGTCGTCTCGCTCATTCGCTCCTCCCAAGCGTTTCTGTGTGGGTTTGGACCCGCCTCCGGCCGCGCTGTTCCCGCGCGTTCCCTTCGGACGGGTGTCAGGCGTTGAAGGGCAGCCTCAGGCCGGGGCGGCTCCATGGCATGCGCACGAGCTGGCCGGTGGAGGACAGCGTGATGTAGGCGGTCGTCATGTCCTCGCCGCCGAAGGCGATGTTGGTGGCGTAGGCGTCCGGCATCGGCACCTCCTCCACCACGCTCCCGTCCGGCGCGAAGACGACGATGGCGCCGGTGTAGATCTGCGCCACGGCGACGCTCCCGTCCGCCTCGACCGCGAGGGAATCGAAGCCGCGCAGTCCGGTCGGCGAGGCGGCGAGATGGCCGCCGTGCCGGGCGCCGGGCCGCACCTCGACAGCGACCTCTCCGGGGCCCACGATCGAGAAGGCCCAGAGGCGCGCGGTGAAGGTCTCCACCGTCCAGAGCGTCGTCTCGTCCGGCGAGAGGCCGATGCCGTTGGGGCTGTGGATCGGGAACACGACCTCCTTGAGGCCGGAGCCGTCGACGCGGCCGTAGCAGAGGGCGCCGAGGTCCATCTCGCGGTGGCGCACCTTGCCGTGGTCGGTGATCCAGAAGCCGCCGTCGGAATCGAAGACGATGTCGTTCGGCCCCTTCAGCGGCGCCTGGTCGCTCGCGGTGTAGAGCGTCGTGACCGCGCCGGTCGCGAGGTCGACCCGCTGGATGCTGCCGGTCACGTAGTCGTCGGCCTGACCGGCCGGGCGCAGGCCCGCCGCGTCCTCGGTCCAGCGGAAGCCGCCGTTGTTGCACACGTAGAGCGCGCCGTCCGGGCCGATCGCTGCCCCGTTCGGGCCGCCGCCGGTTTCGGCCACGGTCGACCGGGTGCCGTCGCCCGCGATGCGGGTGACACGGCCGGCGCCGATCTCCACCACCAGCACCGAGCCGTCCGCCATGACGACCGGGCCTTCGGGGAATCGCAGCCCGGTGGCGAGGATTTCCATCTTCGAGACGCTCACGTCAGCTCCTGGGCAGGAAGGGGCGCGTCCCACAGGGCGCGCGATTTGGCGAAGGAGAGCTCGGCGAAGGAGACGTCCATCGAGGTCCGCACGTCGATCACCGCCGGGCGGCCCGAGCACGTCGCCTCGAGGGCGCCGGCGATGGCCTCGGCGAGCTCGTTCTTGTCGTGCGCGCTGGTTCCGAAGCAGCCCATCCCCGCGGCGATCGCCGCGTAGTCCATTCGGGCGAACTGGGTGGCGAAGGGGCCGCGCGAATGCTGCGACCAGCCGAGCGCGTCGTTGTTCATGACGACCACGATGATCGGCAGGTCCGCCTCCACCGCGGTGATGAGGCCGTTCATCGTCATCGCGAAGCCGCCGTCGCCGCAGAACGCGACCACCGGGGCGTCCGGCGCGAGGAGCTTGCGGGCGAGCGCGGAGGGGATCGCGTAGCCCATCGGCCCGGCCCCCGCCGCCTGGATGAACCGCTCGACGCCGCGCGAGCGCAGGTAGTGGAGCATGAAGATGCGGTTCTCGCCCGCGTCGCAGGTGTAGATCGCCTCGTCCGGCAGGCTCTCCTGCATGCCGGCGATGATCTCGTGCGGGTGGAGCCCGCCGGACGTGGCGTCGGAGGCGGGGAGCGGCACGGTGCGGGGAACGTTCCCGGCGATGGTGCTGCGGACCGGAGCGCGGTCCCAGGCGTCGGCGATCGCGCCGAGGAGGTCGGCAGCGTCCCCCGGCAGCGTCGCCGTCGCGGGGAAGGTCCAGGAGAGGTTGCGCGGCTCGATGTCGATCTGGACGAGCGTCTGCCGGCGCGGGTCGATCAGCGCCGGGTCGGCGTTGGCGGTGTCCGACGCCGACATCTTGGTCCCGACCGCGAGGATGAGGTCGGCCGAGCCGACCGCGCGGTTGGCCGACGGGTTGCCGTAGGCGCCGTAGACGCCGAGGCTCGCGGCGTCCGTCTCGTCGAACACGCCCTTGCCGGAGGGGGACGTGACGACGGGCATCCCGGTTACCGCCGCGAGGCGGGCGAGCGCGGCCTGCGCGCCGGCGATCCTGACGCCGTTGCCGGCGAGGATCAGCGGCCGCTCTGCTCCGCGCAGGAGGGCGAGCGTCGTGCCGATGTCGGGCCGGCCGAGCGCCGGAGCGGCGACGAAGGGGGCGGCGGGGTAGATCTTCGGCAGCGCGTCGCCGCCGGCGAGGCCGTCGAGCGCGCGGATGCCGTAGATCATCGCCACCGGCCCCGGCTGCCCGGCGAGGGCGTGCTTCACCGCAAGCTGCGTGGCGACGACGGCCGCGTTCGGCGCATCGGCGGTGAACACTTCCTTGGTGATCGCGCCGAAGGCCTGCCGCGCGTCCCAGTTGCCGTACTCGCCCGTTCCGGACTGGTACGGGGCGTGGAGCGAGAAGGCGGGCGTGTCGGAGAAATCCGTCAGGAGGAGGAGCGGGCTCGAGGACAGGTGCGCCTCGATCGTGCCGAGGAGGCCGTTGCCGAGGATCCACGGGCCCTGACCGAGGACGACGCCGGGAACGCCCGTCATCCGGCCGATCGTCTCGGCCATCACCGCGCCGAGGCTCTCCTCGCGCACGAGGACGGTGCGGATCGCGTCCTGCCGCTTCTCCAGTGCGCCGAAGATGCGCCCGGTGTGCCCCCCGGAGAGGCCGAAGACGTAACGGACCCCCGCGGCGACGAGCACGTCGACGATGGCGTCGGCCGTGGGGACGGGGGTCGGGTAGAGGGGCTCGAACGGCACGCGGTGCTCCGGTTCTTCAGGTGGATTTCGAACCCCGGAGGTTCCTGAGGATCTCCCCGGCCGCGCCGGTGATGTCTTGCTGGATCGCGTCGCGGGCCATGTCGCCGTTGCGCGTCCTCAGGCCTTCCAGGACGTCGAGATGGCCGTGGCGGCTCTCGCTGTAGGCGGGCATTTGGCGGTTCTGGTAGAGCACGTTCATGAGCGGCCCCATGTGCAGCCACAGGCCCTCGACGATGCGGATCAGCCGCTTCGAGCCGCTGAGCTCGCACAGCCCGCGGTGGAACTTCTCGTTCCAGATCAGCGCTCCGCGGAAGTCGCCCGCCGCCTTGGCGCGGATGAGCGCGTCGTGGACCTCCTCGAGGGCGCGGACGTCGGCCTCCGTGGCGCGCGCGGCGGCGAGGCTCGCCCCCTCCCCCTCGATGAGGACGCGCAGGCGGCGCACCTCGTCGTAGTCGTCGGCGTCGAGCTCCGGGACGGCGAAAGAGCGCCCGGCCGTCTGCGTCAGCGCGCCGTCGGCGACGAGCTGCATCAGCGCCTCGCGCACGGGGGTCGGGCTGACGCCGAGAACGTCGGCGAGGTCGCGGATCTTCAGCTTCGCGCCGGGCAGGAAGCCGCCGGTCATCAGCCCTCGCTTCAGCTCGGCATAGACCTCCTGCGCCAGGTTCTTCTGCGCCAGCGAGCGGAGGCCGCGACGGGCCGCGTCGTCCTCGGAGTGTAAGGGATCGGTCAGGTTCATTCCCACGCTCTCGATGTTCCACCGCCCCCTTTGTCGGCCACGACGTGCGGTTGCGCACCCCCTGCCCGGGGTGCTTCAACGAATTTCCGTCACTTGATATATCGTATATCGTATAGTAGCAAGGCGGCAAAATAGAACGGGAGGAACGGGCATGCTCGAGACCGAAGGCGCGCGGCGTCAGGAAACGGTTGCGGTCAATCTGGCGAATTCGCTGAAGCGCCACGGGGTCGAGGTCCTGTTCGGGCAGAGCCTGCCGAGCGCCCTGCACCTCGTCGCCCCGGACTTCGGGCTGAAGCAGGTCAACTACCGGACCGAGAACGCCGGCGGCACGATGGCGGACGGCTACGCCCGCATCGCCAACAAGATCGGCGTCGTCACGGCGCAGAACGGTCCGGCGGCCACGCTGCTCGTCCCCCCGCTCAGCGAGGCGATGAAGGCGTCAGTGCCGATTCTGGCGATTTGTCAGGAGGTTGACCGCGCCTCGACCGACCGGAACGCGTTCCAGGAGTTCGACCACATGGGCCTCTTCGCGTCGTGCACGAAGTGGTGCCGGCGCGTCGACACCGCCTCCCGGATCGAGGACTACGTCGACATGGCGATCGTCGCGGCGACGACCGGGCGGCCCGGTCCCGTCGCGCTCCTCTTCCCGGCCGACCTCCTCAACGAGGCGCAGCGCATAGCGCGCTCGCGCATCAACGAGTACGGGACCTTCCCGCTCGACCGGGTCGCGCCCGACCCCGAGCGCGTCCAGCTGGCGGCGCGGATGATCGCCGAGGCCGAGCATCCGGTGCTGATCGCAGGCGGCGGCGTGCATCTTTCCAAGGCGTGCGACGCGCTCACGGCCCTGCAGGAGGCGGCCGCGCTCCCCGTCGGCACCACCAACATGGGCAAGGGGGCGGTCTCCGAGCTGCACCCGCTCTCCCTCGGCGTCCTCGCCAACGCGCTGGCCGTGGGCTCGCCCGGCCGGCCCATGCGGCCCATCCTGGAGGACGCGGACCTGCTCGTCCTCGTCGGCACCCGCACCAACCAGAACGGCACCGACAGCTGGAAGCTCTACCCGGAGGCCGCGCGCGTCATCCACATCGACATCGACGGCATGGAGGTCGGCCGCAACTACGAGGCCGAGCGGCTCGTCGGCGACGCCAGGCTGGCGCTGATCGCGCTTACCGAAGCGCTCCGGTCGCAGGACCTCTCCCGGCGGCACGCGGGCCGGGCCGCGCTGGAGGCACGCATCGCCAGGGCGCGGGCCGAAGGGCAGGCCGGCGCACGGCCGCACCGTACCTCGGACGCCGCGCCGCTTCGCCCCGAGCGCGTCATGGCGGAGATCGACCGGCGCATCGGGCCGGACACCATCGTCGCGGCGGACGCCAGCTACTCCTCGCTATGGGTGACGAACTTCCTCACCGCGACCGAGGCGGGCCAGCGCTTCCTGACGCCGCGCGGCCTCGCGGGCCTCGGCTGGGGCCTGCCGCTCGCCCTCGGCGCGAAGGCGGCCGAGCCGGGCAAGCGGGTCGTCACCGTGGTCGGCGACGGCGGCTTCGCCCATTCCTGGCAGGAGCTGGAGACGGCCCGCCGCATGGGACTCGACGTCACCGTGGTGCTCCTCAACAACGGGATTCTCGGCTTCCAGAAGCACGCCGAGCTCGTGAAGTTCGGCGCCCACACCGGTGCGATCGACTTCAGCCCGGTGGACCACGCCGCCATCGCCGACGCCACCGGCGGCCACGGCGTCAGGGTGGAGACGCCCGACGCGCTCGCCGCGGCGCTCGACAAGGCGTTCGCCTCCGAGGGCGTCCACCTCATCGAGGTGATCACCGATCCGGACGCGCACCCGCCGATCACGGTCTTCGAAGGCCACATCTGACGGCGCGGCCATGGAGCTCTTCCTGCAACTCTTCGTGTCGGGGATCCTGCTGGGGGGCGTCTACGCCCTCGCGGCCCTCGGCCTCAACCTGATCTTCGGCGTCGCGAAGGTCGTGAACTTCGCCCACGGCGAGTTCCTGATGCTCGGCATGTATGCCGGCTTCTGGCTGATGACGCTGACGGGGGTGAACCCCTACTTCGGCGCGCCGCTGATCGCGCTCGTGTTCTTCGGGCTCGGGATGCTCTTCTACCTCGGCATCATGCGGTTCACGATCTACAAGCCCGAGCTGACTCAGGTGTTCGCGACGCTGGGCCTCTCGATCGCGCTGCAGAACCTCGCGCTCGTCCTCTTCTCGGCGGACTACCGCACCATCCAGACGATGCCGGACGGTTACTCGTCCCTCGGCATCGGCCCGCTGCACGTCGCGACGGACCGGGTGATCGCCTTCGGCTTCGCGATGGTGATCTTCGCCGGCGTCATCCTGTTCCTGCGCCGCACCTACACCGGTCGCGCCATCGAGGCGATCTCGCAGGACCTGATGGCCGCGCGGCTGATGGGCATCGACTCGCAGAAGATCTTCACCATCACCTTCGGCCTCGGCATCGCGATCACCGGCCTCGCCGGCGGCGTCCTCGTGCCGTCGTTCTACGCCTTCCCCTCCATCGGCTCGTTCTTCGTGCTGATCGCCTTCGTGGTCGTCGTCCTCGGCGGTCTCGGCAGCGTCACCGGCACGATCGTCGGCGGGCTGGTGCTCGGCGTCATCGAGTCGGTGTTCGGCTACTTCAGCCCGGACCTCAAGGAAGCGACGCACTTCGTGCTCCTCATCCTGCTGCTCGCCATCCGCCCGCAGGGCCTCCTCGGCGTCAGGGGTGCGGAGAAGGAGACCCTCAAATGAGCCGCCTCCTCGCCTACATCGCGCTGCGCCCGAGCGATGCGCTCTGGGCCGTCGCGATCGGCCTCGTCGCCTTCGTGCTGCCGTTCGCGATCACGAACGGGTACTACATCAACCTCTTCATCCTGGTGTGCCTCTACGCGGGCATGGCATCGGCCTGGAACATCCTCGGCGGCATGGCGGGGCAGTTCTCGCTCGGCCACACGGCGTTCTTCGGCACCGGCGCGTACACATCGACCCTCCTTTACGTCTACGGCGGCGTGTCGCCGTGGCTGGGGCTGGTCGCCGGCGGCCTCCTCTCCATGCTCTTCGCGGTGATCATCGCGCTGCCGGCGTTCCGGATGCGGGGCGTCTTCTTCGCGATGGCGACACTGGCGTTCGGCGAGACGATCCGCATCGTGCTGATCTTCTCGCGCAAGTTCGTCGACATGCCCTACGGCGTCGCCATCAACTGGGAGCCGGGCTTCGCGCGGATGATCTTCAGCGACGCGTCATCGTACGCGCTGCTGGCGTCGAGCTTCATGGTGCTCGTCACGCTGGTCGCATTCGTCATCTCCCGCAGCTACGTCGGCGCCTACCTCCGGGCGATCCGAGACAGCGAGGAGGCGGCGGTCGCCTCGGGTGTGCCGATGCGGCGCTACAAGATGCTGGCGCTGCTGGTGTCGGCCTTCTTCACCTCGGCGGGCGGAACGCTGCTCGCGCAGTACGTCCTCTACATCGAGCCGACGACGGTCTTCAACATCGGCTTCTCGGTCGACCTGCCGCTGATGACCCTGCTCGGCGGCGTCGGCACCGTCGCGGGGCCGCTCCTCGGCGCGGCGATCGCCCTGCCACTGCGCGACATCCTTCTGGAGCTCTTCGGCAGCGCCGCGGCCGGGATGCATCTCGTGGTCTACGGCGTCGTCCTCATCGTCATCGTGATCGTGCTGCCGGAGGGGCTCATCGGCGGCGTCCAGAAGCTGGCGCGCGCCGTCCGCCGCCCCCGCGGCGAGCGCGCCCGGGCCGGCGAAGCGTCGGCCTCCGCCGAACAGGGGGGCGACGGCGATGCTTGAGATCCAGTCCGTCACCATGCGCTTCGGCGGCCTGACCGCCGTCGACAACGTGACGCTCTCGGTTCGCGAGGGCGAGATCCTCGGGCTGATCGGCCCGAACGGCGCGGGCAAGACGACGCTCTTCAACGTCGTCGCCGGCACCTTCGCGCCGAGCGAAGGCACCGTCACCTTCCAGGGCTCGCGGATCGACGGCATGCGGCCGGAGGCGACCACCGCGCTCGGCCTCGTGCGCACCTTCCAGATCCCGCAGGTCTTCCACTCGATGACGGTGCGCGACAGCATCATGGTCGGTGCCTTCCTGCGCGACCGCCGCCGCGCCCATGCGGCGGCGGAGGCCGAGCGCGTCGCCCGTGCGGTGGACCTTACCCGCCGTCTCGACGCGCCGACCACCGCGCTCACCACGGCCGAGCGCAAGCGGCTGGAGGTGGCCCGGGCGCTGGCGACGCGGCCGTCCATGATCCTCCTCGACGAGGTCATGGCCGGGCTCAACCACACCGAGGTCAACCTCATGCTCAAGCTGGTCCAGTCGCTGCGCGACGAGGGCCTCACCGTCCTCTTCGTGGAGCACAACCTCATGGCGGTGATGAAGATCTGCGACCGGATCGCGGTGCTGGACCACGGCGTGAAGATTGCCGACGGCCCGCCCCGGGAGGTGATGGACAACCCGGAGGTCATCGAGGCCTACCTCGGCAAGCCGACCTCGGAGGCCGACGACGCGCAGGGGCAGGCCGGCCATGCTTGACGTCACCAACCTTCACGCCGGCTACGGCGACGCGCAGGTGCTCTTCGGCATCGACCTCAAGGTGGCGGCCGGCGAGGTCGTCGCGATCGTCGGCTCCAACGGCGTCGGCAAGACGACGCTCCTGCGCGCGCTCTCCGGCATCGTCACTCCCAGCAAGGGTCACGTGCGCCTCCACGGCGAGGACGTGACCGGCCTCAGGACGCACGACCTGGTGGAGCGCGGCATCGTCATGGTGCCGGAGGGGCGGCGGCTCTTCACCCGCATGTCGGTGCACCGCAACCTGACGATCGCCGCCTACTCGAAGCGGGCGCGGCCGCATCTCGCCGAGCGTCTGGCGGAGGTCTACGACCTCTTCCCGGTGCTGAAGGAGCGGGCGGACCAGCTCGGCGGCACGCTGTCCGGCGGGCAGCAGCAGATGGTGGCGATCGCGCGCGGCCTCGTCGCGACGCCGGAGGTCCTGCTCCTCGACGAGGTCTCCCTCGGCCTCGCGCCGATCATGGTGACGCGGGTCTACGAGTCGATCCGCAAGATCCGCGACCGCGGGGTCACGCTCGTCCTCGTGGAGCAGAACGTCAGTCAAGCGCTGTCGGTCGCCGACCGCGCGTACGTCATTCAGCACGGTCGCGTCGTGCTGTCAGGCAGCGGCACAGAATTCCAGAACAACGAAGAGGTGCGCCGCGCCTACCTTGGTCTTGGATCAGAGGAGGAAACACTATGACAATCAATCGCAGACACTTCGGAAAACTGGCACTGGCCGCGGGCGCGTCGACTCTGGCCGCCCCCTGGATCGGCCGGGCGCGCGCCGCGGACGCCGCGCGGCTCGGCGTCCTCCTGCCGCTGTCGGGCCCCCTCGCCTCACTCGGCAACGACGTGATGCGCGGCTTCGAGCTTGCCAAGCAGCTCACCGAGGAGGACGGCGGCGGCCTCGGCGGCAAGGTGGACCTCGTCACCGTCGACGTCCCCTCCTCCACCGAAGCGACCTCGCAGGCGACGCGCCTCATCACTTCCGAGCGCGTGCCCCTCATCCTGGGCTCCTACGCCTCGTCCATCTCGTTCGCGGCGAGCCAGGTGGCCGAGCGCAACCGCGTCGTCTACTTCGAGCAGGGCGCGGTCGCCGACGACATCACCCAGCGCGGCTTCAAGTATCTCTTCCGCTTCATCTATCCGGCGTCCGAGCTCGGCGGCGGCGCGGCCAACTTCACCCTCGACAAGGTGCTGCCGGCGATCGGCATGGAGGCCGCCGACGTCAAGGTCGCCCTCCTCTACGAGGACAGCTTCTACGGCACGGCCGTCGGCGAGTCGGCGAAGAAGGTGTTCGCGGACGCCGGCGTGAACGTCGTCGACGCCACCTCCTACAGCTACAAGACCACTGACCTGTCGCCCATCGTCCAGCGCTACAAGCAGCTTCAGCCGGACGTCATCGTGGCCTGCCAGTACACCCCGGACGGTATCCTTTTCTGGCGTCAGGCGCGCGAGGCGAACCTCGACGTCAAGGCGATGGTCGGCAACGGCGGCGCCCACAACGTCAACGAGTTCGCCGAGGCGCTGGGCAACGACGTCAACGGCGTCCTCAATGCCGGCACGTCCGTCTACATCAACCCCGAGGGCCTGACGCCGGAGACCGCGACGCTCTTCGAGCGCTTCCACCAGGAGTACGAGAAGCGCTTCAGCCGCAAGCCCTCGGCGCACTCGGGTATGGGCTTCAACGCCATGTGGATCGTCCTCAACGACGTCCTCCCCGCGGCGGGCGACATGGACGCCGAGGCGATCCGCGAGGCGGCGCTCGCGCTCGACAAGCCGGTCGGCTCCAGCATCGTCGGCTGGGGCACCAAGTTCGATCCGCAGACGCAGAACAACACCCGCGCCTTCCCCACCTTCGACCAGTGGCAGAACCAGGGGATCAAGACCGTCGCGCCGGACGATCTCGCGATCTCGAGCATCAAGGGCCTGCCTCTGCCGGGCTGGGGCGATCGCGGCTCGATCTGAGGCCGCTCGGGCGGGCGCGGGCCCCCTTGTCCGCGCTCGCCCCCGCCTCGCCCCACGCAACGAAAGCTGGACGAATGCTCGCCTACAGGAAGATCACACCGGGGCCCGGCCTTGCGCTCGAGGACGCCCCGCCGCCGCGCCGGCCCGGCCCCCACGAAGTCGCCGTCCGGGTCGAGGCGGTCGGCATCTGCGGCTCGGACGTCCACGTCCTCGACTGGAGCGGCGGGTACGACTTCATGATTCCGCACCTGCCGGTCACGCTGGGCCATGAATTCGCCGGCGTCGTCACGGAGGTCGGCCCGGAGGTCACGCGCGCGCGCGCGGGCGACCGGGTGACCGTCTGGCCGTCGAGCCCGTGCGGCCGGTGCGCCGCCTGCGCGCGCGGCGACGGGCAGAACTGCGAGAACAAGCGCACCCTCGGCCTCTACGCCGACGGTGCCTTCGCCGCCCATGTCGTGGTGCGCGAAGGCGGCCTCTTCCCCCTCGCCGACCACGTCGACTTCGAGGTCGCCGCGCTCACCGAGCCGCTGTGCGTCGGACGCCGCGCGGTGGAGGTCGGCGAGGTGAAGGCCGGGGACCGCGTGGTGGTGCTGGGGCCCGGCACCATCGGCCAGGCCATCGCCGTCGCGGCGCGCGACAAGGGCGCGGCGGTGGCGATCGCTGGCTTCAACGACGCGCTTCGGCTCGATGTCTGCCGCCGCCTCGGCTTCGAGGCGACCTGCGACTTCGCCGCCGAGGGCGCCCATGCGGCGTTCCTGCGCGCCGAGGCGGGGGCTGACGTCGTGCTGGAAGCCTCGGGACAGGCGGTCAGCGTGGCGGACGGGCTGGCGCTCCTGCGCAAGGAGGGCGTGCTGGTCCTCACCGGCATCCACCACGAGACGATCACCTTCGAGCCGGTCGATTTCGTGCGCCGCAAGCTGCAGATCCGCGCCTCGCACGGGTCGCGGCCGGAGGACTGGGCGGCGGTGGTCCGGCGCATCGCCGACGACCCCGAGGCACTTCGCCCGATGATCACCCACCGCGAGCCGCTCGCCAACATCGCCCAGGCCTTCGCCCGGGCCAAGAACAAGGAAGCGAACAAGGTCATGATCTTCCCGCAGGACGAGGCGCCGCGATGAGCGCGCCCCGCACCGCCCTCGTGACCGGCGCGGCGCGCGGCATCGGCGCCGAAATCGCCCGGCGCCTCGTCGCCGAGGGCCACCACGTCATCCTCGCAGACATCCTCCCCGAGGTCGAGGCGCGCGCCGACGAGATCGCCGCCGCCGGTGGCCGCACCAGCGCCGTCACGGTGGACCTGTCCGACCTTGCGTCGATCGCACCGTTCATGGCCGCGCTCGTCGAGCGGCATGGCGCGATCGACATCGTCGTCAACAACGCCGGCATCTCGCCCAAGCACGACGGCAAGCGCGCGCCGGTCCAGGAGACGGCGCTCGCCGAATGGCAGTCGGTGCTCGACGTCAACCTGACCGCGCCGTTCCTCATCTGCAAGGCGGCCGTGCCGGGAATGCGGGCGAAGGGCTGGGGGCGGATCGTCAACATGTCCTCCCAGGCCGCGCGCACGAAATCGACCGTCGCCGGCTCGCACTACGCCGCCTCGAAGGCCGGGCTCGTCGCCTTCTCGCGCACGCTCGCCGGCGAGGTCGGCCACGACGGCGTCACCGTCAACTGCATCGCGCCGGGGCGGATCGAGACGCCGATGGCCGCGACCGCCGGCGCCGCGGTGAACACCGCCTACGTCGCCTCGATCCCGGTCGGCCGCATCGGCACGACCGAAGACGTGGCCGAGGCCGTCGCCTACCTCGCGTCCGACGGCGCCGGTTTCGTCACCGGCATCGTCCTGGACGTGAACGGCGGGCACTTCATGGGATGAGCGGAACAGCGATGACGATGCAATGCGTAAGGGCCGAGCCGTTCGGCGGCCCGGAAGTCCTGAAGGTCCTCGAGGCGCCGCGTCCGGAGCCGGGTGAAGGCGAAGTCCTCATCCGCGTGGAGGCCGCGGGCGTCAACCGCCCCGACATCGTCCAGCGTCTGGGCAACTACCCGCCGCCGCCGGGAGTGACGGACATCCTCGGCCTCGAGGTCGCCGGCGAGGTGGTCGCGATCGGCGCCGCGGTCGACGGCTTCGCGGTCGGCGACCGGGTCTGCGCCCTCGTCGCGGGCGGCGGCTACGCGCAGTACGTCGCGGCGCCCGCCGTCCAGGTGCTGCCGATCCCGGGCGGGCTCAGCGCGGTCGAGGCCGCGGCGATCCCCGAGACCTACTTCACCGTCTGGGCCAACGTCTTCCTGCTCGGCCGCCTCGCCGCCGGCGAGACGCTCCTTGTCCATGGCGGCGCGTCGGGCATCGGCACCACCGCCATCGCGCTGGCGGCGGCGATGGGCGCGCGCGTCCTCGCGACGGTGCGCGACGAGCGGAAGGCCGCCCTCTGCCGCTCGCTGGGGGCGGAGGTCGCCATCGACTACACCACGGAGAACTTCGCCGACCGCGTCCTCGAGGCGACCGGCGGCAAGGGCGTCGACGTGGTCCTCGACATGCGCGGCGGGCCGTTCTTCCCGGAGAACCTGCGCTGCCTCGCCTACCGCGGGCGGATGGTCTCGATCGCGTCGCTGGCCGGGCGCGTCGCCGAGCTCGACATCTCCCTCATGATGCGCAAGCAGGCGACGATCACCGGCTCCACGCTTCGCGCCCGCCCGGTCGCCGAGAAGGGCGCCATCGCCGCGGCGCTGCGGGAGCACGTCTGGCCGCTGTTCGAGCGCGGCGCGGTGCGCCCCGTGGTCGACCGCACCTTCCCCCTCGCCGAAGCCTCCGAGGCGCATCGCCTGATCGAGGCCAACAAGGTCAACGGCAAGGTGGTGCTGGAGCTGCCCTGATCCGAATGGTCGGAAAGGGAGGCCGCCGGCGGGGCAAAACGTGGCAAGAGCGGCGCCAATGTGGCGGCCGCCGCGGCATTTTCCCGTTCGGCCGGGAGGGCTTGGATTCGGGCGGCGCGATCCCTCTATAAGAGCGAGCCGCCCCGGGATCCGGCGCGGTGTTCGAAGGTCACGTTCCAAGGGGAACCGGCGCGGGCGATCGCGGCCCGGTCGGCACCTGGACCGCGCTCACTGTGGAGTCCTCTCGTCATGACCGAAACGCTCGACGTCCAGCCTGCGTCGGCAGGTTGGACGGATTTCAGACGACAGCTCGCCTCCCTGTCCCGCGCGTTCCTGGACTCGACGGTGCGCCAGCACGTGACGCTGATCGTCGCAGGCCTCGTCGCCGTCGTCCTCCTCACCGCCTACGGTCAGATCCAGCTCAACGCCTGGAACCAGCCCTTCTACGACGCCCTGTCGCAGAAGAACTTCAACCAGTTCGTCCACCAGCTCGGCGTCTTCGCGGTCATCGTGGTGGGACTGCTGGTCCTCAACGTCTCCCAGAGCTGGCTCAACCTGATGCTGAAGCTGAAGCTTCGGGAGGGGCTCGTCCAGGAGCTGTTCGAGCAGTGGCTGAAGCCCGGCCGCGCCTTCCGCATTGCCGGCGCTGGCGAGATCGGCACCAACCCCGACCAGCGCATCCACGAGGACGCGCGCCACCTGACGGAGCTGTCGACCGACCTCGGCGTCGGCCTCTTCCAGGCCAGCATGCTGCTGGTCAGCTTCATCGGCGTGCTCTGGGTGCTGTCGGAGAGCGTCGTGTTCAACGTGAACGGCGAGAGCTTCACCGTGCCCGGCTACATGGTGTGGTGCGCGCTGTTCTACGCGACCACGGCGTCCTTCGTCAGCTACCTAGTCGGGCGGCCGCTCTTCACCCTCAACGCCGACCGCTACGCCCAGGAGGCGGAGTTCCGCGTCGCACTGGTGCGCCTCAACGAGCATATCGACGACGTCACCCTGGCGCGCGGCGAAGGGGACGAGCGGGTCCGCCTCAGCCGCGAGCTGTCGCGCGTCCTCGCCATGATGCGCCGGATCGTCACCGCGCAGACCCGCCTCACCTGGATCACCGCCGGCTACGGCTGGTTCACGCTGATCGCGCCGATCCTTGTCGCCGCGCCGGGCTATTTCGGCGGTGACCTCTCGTTCGGCCAGCTGATGATGGTGGTCGGCGCCTTCAACCAGGTGCAGCAGTCCCTGCGCTGGTCGATCGACAACTTCTCCACCATCGCCGACTGGCGGGCCACCTTCGGCCGCGTCGCCACCTTCCGGCAGGCGGTGATCGCGATGGACCTGCTGGAGGACAACGACCTCGACCAGATCGAGGTCGTGAAGTCGACCGACCGGCGGATGGTGGTCGACGGGCTCAGGATCACGACGCCGAGCGGGAGCATCGCGCTCGACGAGACGCACGTCGAGGTCGGC
Organism: Acuticoccus sediminis; assembly: GCF_003258595.1. Taxonomy (NCBI): domain Bacteria; kingdom Pseudomonadati; phylum Pseudomonadota; class Alphaproteobacteria; order Hyphomicrobiales; family Amorphaceae; genus Acuticoccus; species Acuticoccus sediminis. The sequence continues at coordinate 224,862 of NZ_QHHQ01000009.1, read as the reverse complement.
CCGGGCGAGCATGTGGAGATTGTCGCCCCGCCGGGCTCCGGCGGGCACTTCGTCTTCCAGGCGCTCGCCGGGCTCTGGCCCGCGGGCTGCGGCCGGGTCGAGCTGCCGGCCAACGCCGACATCGCGTTCATGCCCCGCCGGCCCTATACGCCGCCCGAGGCGCTGGGCTCCGTCCTCGCGTACCCGCACCCCCGCGCCAAGTTCAGCGACGGCGAGCTGGCGGCGGTGCTGGAGAAGGTCGGCCTCAACCGCCTCATCCCGTCGCTCGACCGCACCGCGCGCTGGGACCGCGAGCTCGCCCACGAGGAGCTGCAGGCGATCGCCTTTGCCCGTGTCCTGCTGCAGCGCCCGGACTGGATCGTCATCGACCAGGCATTGAGGGGGCTGCCCGACCGCGGCGGCAAGTCGGTGCTCGACACCCTGCAGAGCGAGCTGCCGGACGCGGCGATCCTGCACATCGGCCGGTGCGACCGGAGCGGCTTCTTCAACCGCAGCGTCCACCTGATCCGCGACCCCGGCGGCCCCTGCCTCCCGGCGCCGGAGAAGCTTCCCGCCAAGTCGGGCGAGAGCCGAAAGGCGCCGGCGACGGCGACCTGAGGGGGTCCCCGTTCGCCATCGCAAAAGCCCCGCATCGGCGCATTCCGTGCGCTGGTGCGGCCGCGCCGGAATGGGATTGAAAATTTGTTCAAATGAACGAACAATAGGATTCGTCAGCTCGCCACCCCGTTTCCGGCCCGGTCGTTCGCCTTGCCCACGAAGTCGTCCACCAACCGCCGCCTGCTCCAGACGGCCGTCGACCACTTCGGAATGAAGGGGGTCGAGGGGGTGCGCACGCGCGACATCGCCCGCGAGGCGGACACCGTGATGTCCTCGATCACCTACCACTACGGCGGCAAGGACGGGCTCCACCTCGCCGCCGCCCACTACGTCGCCGACCGCCTGGTCGAGTTCCTCGGCCCCGTCTTGGACCGCGCCGCCCGGACGGAGGCCCGCGGCCGCGAGGCGGCGCGCGACGAGATCTGCGACATCGCCGGCGTCATCCTCAATTTCTTCCTCAGCCCGGAGAGCGCGTCGCTGTCGCGCTTCATCGTGCGCGAGCAGATGGCCCCCGGCGAGGCGTTCCGGATCCTGCAGGAGCGCGTCTTCGGGCGGATGGGCCAGCACCTGCGCACCCTCGTCGCCGAGGCCGGGCACCCGGGCTGGGACGACGACCGCATCAACGTCACCACCGTGACGATCGTCGGTCAGCTCCTCGTCTTCCGGGTCGCCCACGCCTCCGTCATGTCGCTGACCGGCTGGGACGCCGTGACGCCGCAGCGCGCCGCGACCATCCGTAGAGTCACCCAGACCAACATCCGCGCCCTGCTCGCGGCCGAGGATCCTTCATGAAGAAAGTCGCCATCATCATGCTTCTCCTGGTGGCGGCGATCGGCGCCGCCGGCTGGGCGTTCAAGACCGGCGTGTTCCGCAATGGCGACGGCGACGCCCTGACCCTCTACGGCAACGTCGACGTGCGCACCGTGGACGTCGCCTTCCGCGTCGGCGGGCGGATCGCGGAGATGCCCATCGACGAGGGGGCGCGGGTCACGCCCGGCGAGGTTCTGGCGCGGCTCGACCCCGTGCCGCTGCAACAGGCGCTGGCGGCGGCGAAGGCCGAGGTGGCGGTCGCCCAGGCCGCGCATGACAAGTCGCTCGCCGGCAACCGGCCGCAGGAGATCGCCCAGGCCGCCGCGCTCGTCGACCAGCGCAAGGCGACCGCCAAGCAGGCCGAGCTGACCTTCAGCCGTGCCAGCCGCCTCGTCAGAACCAACGCGGTCAGCCAGGCCGAGGCCGATTCCGCCGAGGCGAGCTACCGCGAGGCCGAGGCCCTCCTCGCCTCGGCCGAGGAGGCGCTGTCGCTGATGAAGGCCGGCAGCCGCGCCGAGGACATCGCCGCCACCGAGGCTTCGCTTGCCGCCGCCCTCGCCGCCCAGGACCAGGCGCAGACGGCCCTCGACGATGCCGTCCTCACCGCCGTCCAGGAGGGCTTCGTGATGACGCGGGCGCGCGAGCCGGGCGAGATCGTCGCCGCCGGCGGCACGGTCTTCACAATCGCCATCGACCGGCCGGTGCGGGTGCGCGCCTACGTCTCCGAACCCGACCTCGGGCGCGTCCACCCCGGCGCGACCGTCTACGTCACCACCGACAGCACCGACCACGTCTACTCCGGCACGATCGGCTTCATCTCGCCGACGGCCGAGTTCACGCCGAAGTCGGTGCAGACGCCGAGCCTGCGCACCGACCTCGTGTTCCGGATGCGCATCATCGTGTCGGACCCGGACATGGCGCTGCGCCAGGGGATGCCCGTCACCGTCACGGTGCCGGCCGCCGAAGCGGGTCCGGACGCTTGAGCGCCGCCGGCGAGGAGCACCGCGCATCCGGCGCGACGGCCACGCTGGACGGCGTCACCCGCCGCTTCGGCAAGGGCGGCCCGCCGGCTCTCGACGCGATCTCGCTGCAGATCCGCCCGGGCCGCATGACCGGCCTCGTCGGCCCAGACGGTGCGGGCAAGACGACGCTCATCCGCCTCCTCGCCGGACTGCTCGATCCCGACGAGGGCAGCGTCACCGTGCTGGGCCGGCCCGCGACCGGCGCCGACCATACGAAGGTCGGCTACATGCCGCAGCGCTTCGGCCTCTACGAGGATCTCAGCGTCATCGAGAACCTCACCCTCTACGCCGACCTGCGCGGCCTTCCGGCGGGCGAGCGGGGCCGGCGCTTCGCCGAGCTCCTGCGCTTCACCGACCTCGCCCCCTTCACGGCGCGCCTCGCGGGGCGGCTGTCGGGCGGGATGAAGCAGAAGCTGGGGCTCGCCTGCGCGCTGGTGGTGACGCCGCGCCTCCTGCTGCTCGACGAGCCGGGCGTCGGCGTCGACCCGGTGTCGCGCCGCGAGCTCTGGGCGATGGTTAAGAACCTCACCGGCGAGGGAATCGCCGTCCTCTGGTCGACCGCCTACCTCGACGAGGCCGAGAAGTGCGACGAGGTCTACCTCCTCAACGAGGGGCGGATGATCCACGCCGGCCCGCCGGACCGCCTCACCGATGAGGTCGCCGGGCGCTGCTTCCGCGTGCGCGCCGAGGGCGCGGAGCGGCGCCGGATCCTGGCCCGCGTGATGGATGACCCAGCGGTGCGCGACGCGACCATCCAGGGTGCCTCAGTGCGGCTTCTGATGGGCCGTGACGCGGCGCCGCCCGAGGGCGGCGAACCGATCCCGCCGCGCTTCGAGGATGCGTTCGTGGACCGCCTCGGCGGCGGCCCCAAGGGTGAGAGCGCGCTCGCGGCCGGCTACCGGACGATCCCCGAGAGCGACCGCCCCGCCATCGAGGCGAAGACCCTCACCAAGCGCTTCGGCGACTTCACCGCCGCCCGGGACGTCAGCTTCTCGGTCCCGCGCGGCGAGATCTTCGGGCTTCTCGGTCCCAACGGGGCCGGCAAGTCGACGACGTTCAAGATGCTTTGCGGCCTCCTCACGCCGACGTCCGGAGAGGGGACGGTCGCCGGCCACGACCTGCGCCACGCACGGGCCGCGGCGCGCCAGTCGCTCGGCTACATGGCGCAGAAGTTCTCCCTCTATGGCGACCTCAGCGTGGCGCAGAACCTCGACTTCTTCGCCGGCGTCTACGGTCTCGCGGGGCGGGCGCGGCGGGAGGCGATCGGGCGGATGGTGGAGATCTTCCGCCTCGGCCCCTACCTGCGGCAGAACGCCGGCGGCCTCCCGCTCGGCTTCAAGCAGCGCCTCTCCCTCGCCTCGGCGGTCATGCACGAGCCGCCGGTGCTCTTCCTCGACGAGCCGACGTCCGGCGTCGACCCCATCGTGCGGCGCGAGTTCTGGAACCACATCAACGGGCTGGTGGACAAGGGCGTGACCGTCCTCGTCACCACCCACTTCATGGAGGAGGCGGAGTACTGCGACCGCATCCTCGTCATCTACCGCGCGGAACAGATCGCCCAGGGAAGCCCTGACGAGCTGAAGGCGGGGGCGGCGACGCCGGAGCGCCCGGACCCCACGCTCGAGGAGGCGTTCATCGCCCTCATCGAGACGCGTGACGCGACGCGGGAGGCGGCATGAACGGCCGCCGCTTCCTCGCCCTCCTGCTCAAGGAGAGCCGGCAGATCCTGCGCGATCCGTCCACCTTCCTGATCGCCTTCGTGCTGCCGCTGGTGCTCCTGTTCCTGTTCGGCACGGCGGTCTCGCTCGACATCCGCAAGGTGAAGGTCGGCGTCGCGCTGCAGGACAACAGCCAGATCGCCGAGAGCCTCGCGATGGCCTACGTCAACTCGCGCTGGTTCGACGTGACCCTCGCGCGCGACTTCCAGTCCCTCGAGGGCGAGCTCGTCGCCGGGCGGGTGCGCGGCATCATCGTCATCCCGCAGGAGTTCGGCGCCCACGTGGGCTCGGACGACACCGCCGCCGAGATCCAGATCATCACCGACGGCTCGCAGCCGAACGCCGCCGCCTTCGTCGCCAACTACGCCGAGGGCGTCGAGGGGCAGTGGGCCAGGGGGATGGCGCAGGACCGGGGTGTCGACGTCGACGCGCCGATCACGCTCGAGCCGCGTTTCTGGTTCAACCCGGAGCTCACCAGCCGCGTCTTCCTCATCCCCGGCTCCATCGCGATCGTCATGGCGATGATCGGCACGCTCCTCACCGCCCTCGTCGTCGCGCGCGAGTGGGAGCGCGGCACCATGGAGGCGATGCTCGCCACGCCGGTCGCGATGGTCGAATTCCTCGCCTCCAAGGTGATCCCCTACTTCGTCCTGGGTCTCGGCTCGGTCGCGCTCTGCACGGCGCTCGCGATCTTCGTCTTCGACGTCCCGTTCCGGGGCTCGGTCGTCGGCCTTCTCGTCCTGTGCGCGTCCTTCCTCGTGCCCGCGCTCGGCCAGGGGCTCCTCATCTCGGCGGTGACGAAGAACCAGTTCGTGGCGAGCCAGGTCGCGCTGCTGACCGCGTTCATGCCGTCGATGGTGCTGTCGGGCTTCATCTTCGAGATCAAGTCGATGCCGCTCGTGATCCAGGCGATCACCTACGTCGTCCCGGCCCGCTACCTCGTCCCCTCGCTGCAGACGGTGTTCACCGTCGGCGACATCTGGCCGATGTTCCTGCACGCCAGCGCGGTGCTGCTCGGCTTCGGCCTCGTGTTCTTCGCCCTGGCGGTGCGCGTCACCCACCGGAGGGTGGCGTGATGCTGAACCGCCTCGTCGCGATGATGGTCAAGGAGTTCTGGGCGATCCTGCGCGATCCGCGGGCGCGGATCATCTTGATCATGCCGCCGCTGACGCAGCTCTTCATCCTCGGCTTCGCGACCACGCTGGAGGTGAAGAACATCGCCATCGGCATCTACGATCGCGACCAGGGCGCGATGAGCATCGAGATGGCCCAGCGCATCGCCGGCAGCCCCAACGTTACGGCGGTCCTGCCGATCACCAGCCAGCAGGAGATGCGCGAGGCGATCGACCGGCAGACGGTGATCGCCGTCGTCACCTTCGAGCACGGCTTCAGCGCCGACATCGCGGCCGGGCGCCCGGCGCTGGTGCAGGCGGTGTTCGACGGTCGCAAGTCGAACGCGGCGCAGATCGTCGCCGGCTACCTCACCACGATCGCCGCCGGGCTGGGGGCGGAGATCGCGCCGACCACCATGCAGCCGGGCACGGTCGTGACGCACTGGTTCAACCCGAACCTTCTGTACCTGTGGTTCACGATGCCGGGGCTCATCGTCGTGCTGACGACCATATCCGGCCTCGGCCTCACCGCGCAGTCGGTGGCGCGCGAGCGCGAGCTGGGGAGCTTCGACCAGCTCATGGTCTCGCCCCTCCACGTGTCGGAGATCCTGATCGGCAAGGTGGTGCCGCCGGTCGTCGTCGGCGTCATCAACGCCAGCTTCTACCTGGTGGTGATCTCGACCGCGTTCGGCGTCCCGCTGACGGGATCGGTGCCGTTCTTCTACCTCTCGCTGGTGCTCTACCTGCTGGCCCTCGCGGGAGTCGGCATGCTGGTCTCCTCCGCGTCGGAGACGCAGCAGCAGGCCTTCCTCGGCATGTTCCTGGTCGCGGTCCCGGCGATCCTCCTGTCCGGCTACGCGAGCCCGGTGGAGAACATGCCGATCTGGCTGCAGATCATCGCGCAGGGCGACCCGACCAAGCACTTCATGGTCGTCAGCCAGGGCGTCTTCCTGAAGGACATGGCGATCGCTGACCTCTGGGCGAACACCTGGCCGCTCGGGGTCATCGCGCTCGTCACCCTCGGCGCCTCGTCCATCCTCTTCCGCGCCCGCATGGAGTAGCGGTACCGTGCGTCCCCCCCAGCAGTGGGACGTCAGGGGTTGGGCAGGGGCGCGTCCGCCGCGGCGACGGTCCTGGGGGCGGAGCCGGCGACGTCGCTCCTCGCCGGATGCGCGGTGTCCACCCGCGCGACGACGGACATGCCGGGGGCGAGGCGCTCGGCCAGCGGCTGGCCCGGGTCGATCGCGATGCGCACCGGAAGGCGCTGGGCGACCTTGATGAAGTTGCCGGTCGCGTTGCTGGAGGAGAGGACCGAGAACTCCGACCCGGTCGCCGGCGAGAAGCGCTCGATCGTCCCGCTCAGCTCGGCGTCGCCGAGCGCGTCGACGGTGAAGCTCACCGGCAGACCCGGCGTCATTCCGCCGACCTGCGTCTCCTTGAAGTTGGCGACGACCCAGATGTCCTCCGCCACCAGCGTCGTGAGGCGAGTGCCGCTCGTCACGTACTGACCGACGCGCGCGGACACCTCGCCGAGGCGCCCGTTGACCGGCGCGGTGATGACGGTGTTGTCGAGGTCGATCTGCGCGAGCCTGACGGAGGCCTGCGCGTTGGCGACCTCTGCCTCCAGCGAGCGGCGGTTGGTGGCGATCGCCGCGAGGTTCTGCCGGGCCTGATCCGCCTCGGCCTTGGCCTGATCGCGCGTGGCGCGGGCCTGGTCGCGGGCGAGCCCCTGCTCGTCGGCCTCGCGTTTCGTCGCGACACCGCGGCTCTGCAGCTTGTCGATCCGGCCGAGGTTGGCCTCGGCGACCTTCAGCGTCGCCTCGGCGGAGGCGACGCCCGCGTCGGCGGAGCGGATCTTCGCCTCGGCGACGATGCGGTCCTGCTTGTTGCCGGCGAGGGCGGCGCGCCGCTCGGCGAGCGTGGCCTCGGCCTGGGCGAGCCGCTGGCGGTAGATGTCGTCGTCGATGCGCACCAGGACGTCGCCGGCGTGCACCGGCTGGAAGTCGGTGACCGCGACCTCTGCGATCTGCCCCGCGAGCTGTGGCGCGAGGGTCGTCACGCGTCCCCTCACGTAGGCGTCCTCCGTCACCTTCATGGTCGAGGTGAACGGGGGCAGCTTCCAGGCGTAGAGGACCGCGACCACCCCGGCTATGCCGAGGGCGACCGCGAAGAGCGTTGCGATATGGCGTGTGGCGCGGGCGAGCATGTCGAACCTTCAGGCAGCTTGGGCGGCGGCCGACAGTTCCCGCCGCGCCTTCGCGCGGGCGCGGAGCCAGTCGGACGTGACGTGGATGAGGAGGGCGAGGAGCGCGGCGGCGGCGAGCACGGCGACGGCGAGGAACGCGTCGTTGTAGGCAAGGACGGACGCCTCGGTCTTCACGGTGCCGGAGAGGCTGGAGAGTCCCTGCGCGCTCATCGCGGCCTTGTCGGTCAGCACCGAGCCGTAGGCGCCGCCGAGCGTGGAGAGGCGCTCGGTGATGGCGGGATCCGTCATCGTCAGCGTCTCCGAGAGGCGCGTGACGTGGAACGCGTTGCGCAGCGTGACGAAGGTCTGGAAGATCGCCGAGCCGAGCACCCCGCCGAGCTTCTGCGTCGTCAGGAAGACGATGATGAACGAGAGCAGGTACTGCCGCCCCTTGGCGAGCGCGCTGGTGATCCCGGTGAGCGCGGCCGGGGGCAGGAAGATCGCTGAGGCGAACCCCAGCATCGCCTGGCTGGCGTACAGCTGCTCCGGCCGCGTCTGGCTGGTCGCGCCGCTGTCCATCAGCGCTCCGGCGATGATCAGGAGCAGCGCCACCACGTGGAAGGCCGGAACGCGGTTCGGCTTCAGCAGGAACGCGCAGGTGATGCCGCCCGCCAGCGTCGCCGCGAGGACGACGACGAACATCGTCTGCATCTGCTCGTTGCCGAGCCCGAGTGCGCGGAAGAGGCCCGGTGCGCCCGACGTCTGCTCCGCGAGCACGATGCGGAAGAGCAGCAGCGCCCCTGAGAAATGGAGGATCGGCGGACTCGTCAGCCAGCGGATGTCGATGAGCGGATCCTTGCGGTTCAGCTCGATCGACGCCGCCAGCGCGAGCACGGCGACGGAGAGGGCGAGGAGCCATCCGAGCCACGGCGCCTCGAGCCACCAGTAGAGGTTGCCGAGCGTGAGGACGACGGCCGCCGCGCCCATCCCGATGGCGATCAGGAGGTAGCTGATGATGTCGAGCGAATGGATCACCCTCTCGCGCGGGGGCGAGGAGAGCGGCAGCATGTAGATGAGCCCGAAGCCGATCATCGCGAGCGCCACCTCCAGCGCCGTCAGGCCGTGCCAGAGGCCGACGTCGAGGAGGTGCGGCGAGACGAGCTGCGTGAACGGCGTGCCGAGGAAGAGGAGCGTCATCGCCAGCGAGAGCCCGACGGTCATCTTCCGCTGCGGCGGCAGCGGCTCCAGCATGTAGAGGAAGGCGAGCGTCGTCATGGGCGCGGCGGCCATGCCGCTCATGAAACGCACGGCGATCGCGGTGTGGAGGTCGCCGGCCGCATAGTTCAGGAACGAGGCGAGCAGGAAGCCGAGGATCGACAGCTCGGCGAAGTTGCGCAGCCCGTATTGCGCGCGGATTTTGACGAGCGCGAGCGTCAGCGAGACGTTGGGCGCGAGGTAGGCGGCGACGAGCCATGTCACCTCGGCCCGCGTCGCGCCGAAGCTGCCCTGAAGCTGTTGCGCATTCGCGGAAATGACGGCCTGGCCGAAGCCCTGCGACAGGGCGAGGACCATGGAGGCGGCGAAATAGCCCGCCGCCCGCAGCGGGTGCATCGGGACGAATGCCGGCGCCGCGGCGGGGGCGGCCTCGGCCGGCGCCGTCTCCCCGCTCGCCGCATTGGCGGAAGGGGCGGTCGATGGGGCGGCCGTGCCGCCAATGGCGGGCTCGCCCCCGGGCTCGGCCCCCTCGTCCGGACCGTCCGCCCGGCGGTCGGCCGACGCGTCGGCCCGGTCGGCCGGAGGGGCCGGAGGGGCCGTGTCGGCTTGCCGCTCGTTGTCCTGCGGCGGGTCGAACCTCTGTGCCGCGTTCTGGTGGAGGGCCATGGCTCAGGCCGCCATGTTCGCGAGCATCCTGACGAGCACGCGCCGGGTGGCCTCGATATCGGCCGGGTCCACGCCGTCGAGCACGTCGCGGCGGACCTCGTGGGTGAGGTCGAGCATGGCCTTGGCCTGGCTCTCGGCGGCGTCGGTGAGGACGATCCGGCGCACGCGGCGGTCGCCGTCCATCACCCTGCGCTCGACGAGACCGCACCGCTCGAGCCCGTCGATGATGCGCGCCATGGTGGGGCGCTCGACCTCCATCGCGTCGGCGAGCTCGCTCTGGGTGGGCGGCTCGGTCGCGCGGGCGAGGAGGATCACCGCCCGTGCCCGGGTCAGCGTGAAGCCGGCCTCGCGGACCCGCGAATCGAACAGATTCGTCACCTTGCGGGTCACGACGACCATTTGCTGGACGATCGATTCGGGGTCGGGCTGAGACATGGCGGCAGGGGCCTCGGAAAAAAGATGCATAGCTAACTGATGATCTACCAACTAATGGTATGCGTCAGAACTTGCAACAGTCACCCTGCCCCTCGGCGCGGGGCTCAGGCATGCATCTGGGCGGGGGAACTCAACCGCCGCGGCGGTTGGCCGACGTCGCGGGGATCCGTGCAGGACAGCCGCGACCGGCCCGCCGCGGCCGGACCGGTCGGATCCGTTCGATTTGAGATGGAACGGCGGCCCGCTCCCGGCAGTCCCGGGGGCCGCGATGTGCCGGGCGCCGTGGCCGGGCGGCCGCCGGAGCGCTCTCCCCCGCAGGGGCCGCGCTCACTGTCGGGGCGGCACGCGCAGGGACGCGCGTCCCTGCCGGGTCCGGCTGCGCGGGAACTCGCCGGCGCGGGGGTTCGCTGGCGTCAGCGGACGGGGCCGAGGGGGGCGTGGCGGTTCACGTCCTTGTAGAGGAGGTAGCGGAAACGCGTCGGTCCGCCGGCGTAGCAGGCCTGCGGGCAGAAGGCGCGCAGCCACATGAAGTCGCCGGCCTCGACCTCCACCCAGTCGCGGTTGAGCCGGTACACGGCCTTCCCCTCGAGCACGTAGAGGCCATGCTCCATGACGTGCGTCTCCTCGAACGGGATGACGCCGCCCGGCTCGAAGGTGACGATGTTGACGTGCATGTCGTAGCGCAGGTCGTCCGTGTCGATGAAGCATGTCGCGAACCAGCGGTCGTCGGGCGTCGATGTCGGCTTCAGCGGCTGCTCGGCGTCGCTGGTGACGATCGGCTCGGGCAGGCCGAGGCCCTCGGCCGGCTGCCAGCGCTTGCGGATCCACTGGAAGCGCACCGGCTCCTGTCCGTCGTTGTGGACCTTCCAGTCGGCGCCCGGCGGGACGTAGGCGAAGCCGCCCGGCGCCAGCGTGTGACGCTCCGCGCCGATGGTCAGCCGGAGGCTGCCGGACAGGACGAAGATCGCCGCCTGCGCCTCGGGATCGGGCTCCGGCTTCTCCGATCCGCCGCCGGGTGCAACCTCCATGATGTATTGCGAGAACGTCTCCGCGAAGCCGCTCAGCGGCCGCGCCAGCACCCACAGGCGCGTCGCGCTCCAGCCCGGCAGCCGGCTCGTCACGATATCGCGCATCACGCCCCGGGGGATGACGGCGTAGGCTTCGGTGAAGACGGCCCGGCCGGTGTGCAGCTCGGTCTGGCCCGGCAGCCCGCCGTCGGGCGCGCGATAGGTGAAGTCGGTCACAGCCTCATCGTCCTTGCGAGCGCGCGGACAGCCCGCGCGGTTGGTCGGCCTCGGTATCGCGACTGGCGGCAAATGTCAGCACCGGCGGGCGCGGGTCCGCAGGACGGCGCCTCGGACGCGCAGAGTGCGGTCCATTGTCAGCGCGCAACAGCATGGAGATGTTGTTGCCTTGGGACAATGGCGGGTGGCGCGACCCCACAGGGACGGGGAACGCGCGCTCGCCTCAATCGAAGGCAGACATTGTCTATTATTTCGCATTCCATCGGGGCGGCCGGCATCCAATAGTCGACGCCCTGACGAGTCGGCGACGATTTTGAAATCCGCAACCTTCGATGTGAACGCACGGGACATGGGACAGTCTGCGCCCGTCGGCGGCCCGCCATTGCGCCGGCGCAACGGGCGTTGCCGATGCTGCGGTGTCCCATCCTCGTGACGGGGCGTGAGCCGCGCCGGACCGCCTTGTGCGGCGGACGGCACGGCGCCCGCCCCGGGTCGAAACGCTGCGGTGCGATCGCCCGGCGCGCGCCCTCCCGCCCAACGACAACGCAAGGACCATCCATGAAAGCCCACCTGCTCGCGGCGGTCGCCCTCGTCGCGCTGACCGGCGCTGCGACGGCGCAAGAGAAGACCATCCGGTTCGCGCACGATTCCAATCCGGACATCTACGACAACCCGAACCACGCCTGCGCCACGGTGTTCGCCAACATCGTCAACACGGACACCAACGGGGAGATCACCGTCGAGCTCTATCCGGGCGGGCAGATCGGCACGATTACCGAGGCGGTGCAGATGGTGCGCGACGGCATCGTCGAGATGACCAACGCCTCCACCGGCTCGCTGGCGCCCTACTACGCCAACATCGACGTCCTGAACCTGCCGTTCGCGTTCGCCAACAACGGCGCGACCAACGAGGTGTTCGACGGCGAGTTCGGCCGCGCGCTGAAGGCCGACATGGAGGAGAAGCTCGGCGACGTCGTCGTGCTCGGCTACCCGGACACCGGCGGCCTCTTCGCGATCACGAACTCCAAGAAGGAGATCGCGACGCTCGAGGACATGAAGGGCGTCCGGCTGCGCACGATGACGCTCCCATCCCACCAGGCGATCATGAACGCGCTCGGCATGGAGGCGTACCCGCTCGCCTTCTCGGAGGTCTATTCCGGGCTGCAGACCGGGGTGATCGACGGCCAGATGAACCCGATCCCCATCATCGTGACCGCCAACCTCGACGAGGTGCAGGCGTACATGACGCTGACGAACCACCTCTATTCGCCGTTCACGCTGCTCATGAACAGGTCGTTCTACGACGAGCTGACCGACGCGCAGAAGGACATCGTCCACTACGCGGCGCAGTCGTGCGTCGACGCCTCGCGCGGGCTGTCGCGCATCATCGAGGCGTCGGACCGCGGCATCTCCGGCCTGAAGGGGCAGATGACGATCACCGCGCTGTCGCCCGACGACCGCCAGGCGATGCGCGAGGTGACCGGCGCGGCCTTCGACAAGCACATCGAGGAGACGCTCGGCCCGGACGCGGTCGCGCTCGTCGACCTCCTGAAGGCGGAGACCGAGAAGGCGAACGCCACGCGCTTCATGGTCGACCCGGAGTAACGGACGCGCCCCCGCCGTTCCCCACGGCGCGGAAGACATCGCCTAACATTTGATGGCGACCCCCACGAACCGGCGGACCATGGTGCGGCCTCGGCACAGACGAGGCAGAGCACCATGGCCGACAAGGAACGGATCGCGTGGCTCGACGTCGCCAAGGGCACGTCGATCCTGCTGGTCGTCACTCTCCACGCGACGCACTACCTGCGGGAATACGATCTCGCATCCTACGGTTTCGTGCAGATCAACAATCTGTTCGCCCCGATCCGGATGCCGCTGTTCTTCGCGGTGTCGGGGCTTCTGGGGACGCGCGCGGTCACGCGCCGCTGGTCGGAGCTGCTGACCAGCCGCCTCGTCATCTTCGCCTACCTCTTCGCGCTGTGGACGTTCATCCGCTGGGCCTACTTCGGCAACGTGCAGACCAACGTCCTGACGCCGGAGGAGGGCAGCACCTACGCCGAGCTGCTGGTCGCCTGGGTGCGGCCGAACACCGGGATCTGGTTCATCTGGGCGCTGGCGATCTTCTTCTTCCTGGGCAAGCTGCTCTACAGGGTGCGCCACCTCGCCCTCCCCGTCTTCGCCGTCCTCGCCTTCCTGACCTTCGGGCATGTGATCGAGATCGACGCGTTCTCGCAGCGCAACCTCGTCTGGTACGCACCGTTCTTCCTCGGCGGCGCCTGGTACGGGCACCACATCCTCCGCGCGGTGACGGAGCGGCCGCTGGCGGTGGGCATCCTCGGCGGGGCGGTGTTCGCGGCGCTCAGCATCGCGGTCGCCTCCCTCGAGGGGCTGGCCTTCGGGGCGGGGCGGCTCGTCCTGTCGGTCGCAGGACTCGCGGTCGGCGCGGCGGTGTCGATCGCGCTGGCGGCGTTCCTGCCGTCGCGGACCGCGCTGACGTACCTCGGGCGCAACACGCTGCCGATCTACGTGGCGCACGTCATGATCGTCGCCGCCCTCGCCGCCGTCCTCGCGGTCACGACGGAGAATGTGCCGCTGGTGCGCTACTGGGGGGTGCCGTTCATCGTGGCGGTGACCGTCGTCCTGGCACTCGGCCTCAAGGCGGCGGTGGACGCGGCCGGGCTCCGGTGGGCCTACGCCCCGCCCGTGCTGCCGAGGCGCGCGGCGGTCGCGGTCGGCACGGCCTGACGGCACGCCGCGGCGGCGCGGCGCGTCAGAGCGGCTTGAGCAGGAGGCTCGTCTCGCTGTTCACCACGCCGGGGATCTCACGCACCTGGCGCAGGACGCGGTCGAAGTCGCCCAGCGTCCCGGTGCGGATCTCGGCGACGAGGTCCCATGTGCCGTTCGTGGAGTGCAGCGAGGCGATGTCCGGGATCGCGCGGAGCGCCTCGACGACGACGCGCGACATGCTGCCGTTCAGCTCCACCATCATGATCGCCCGAACGCCCGGCGCCTCGTCGACGTCCGTCATGACGGTGAACTTGCGGATCCGGCCGCGCTCCACCAGCCGCTCGAGGCGCTGCTTCACGGTGGTGCGCGAGAGGGACAGGCGGTGCGCCAGCTCGGTGAGCGAGAGGCGCGCGTTGTCCTTCAGCAGCGCGAGGAGGCGCCGGTCGGTCTCGCCGAGATCGCTCACGGCCGGACCTGCGAAACGAAGCCCCGGGCCGCCGATCCGTGCAAGGATCGGGGTCCGGCCGGCGATCTTGCAGGCTTACGTCCGGCGCGGCGCGGGCGCATCCTGAGGCGGTCGCCTGGGACGGCGCGCGCATCGCCGCGCTGCGCATCGTCCGGCCTCCGCCAACCGATGGACGAACCATGACCGCGCCCGCCCCTGCCGATCTCGCCCCCTCCCGCCTCGCGATGGTGCCGTTCGTGAGCGTCGCCAACATGCTGCGCCTCGTCGCCGAGGTCGGTGTCGAGACGGTCCTGACCGAGCTGGCCGACGCCATGGAGGAGGACTTCAGGCGCTGGCCGGACTTCGAGAAGGTGCCGCGGATCGCGAGCCATTCGGCCGGCGGGGTGATCGAGCTGATGCCCGCCTCGGACGGGCGCCTCTACGGCTTCAAGTACGTGAACGGGCATCCGAAGAACACGCGCACGGGGCACCAGACGGTGACGGCCTTCGGCGTCCTGTCGGACGTCGAGACCGGCTACCCGCTGCTCCTCAGCGAGATGACGGTGCTGACGGCACTGCGGACGGCCGCAGCGTCCGCGCTCGCCGCCCGCTACCTCGCGCCGAAGGGCGCGCGGACCATGGCGATGATCGGCAACGGGGCGCAGTGCGAGTTTCAGGCGCTCGCCTTCCGCACCATCGTCGGCATCGACACCGTGCGGCTCTACGACGTCAGCCCCGAGGCGACGGCGAAAGCGGCCCGCAACCTCGCGGCCCGGGGGCTGACGGTGGAGACCTGCCGGTCCGCCGAGGCGGCGGTCGAGGGGGCCGGGATCATCACCACCTGCACCGCCGACAAGCAGCGCGCGACGATCCTCTCCGACAACATGGTCGGCGCCGGGGTGCACATCAACGCGATCGGCGGGGACTGTCCCGGCAAGACGGAGCTTCATCCCGACATCCTGCTCCGCTCCTCGATCTTCACCGAGTTCACGCCGCAGACGCGGATCGAGGGCGAGCTGCAGTCGCTGCCCCCGGACCATCCGGCGACCGAGCTGTGGGAGGTGATCACCGGGGCGGCGCCGGGGCGGCGCGACGGGGCGGAGATCACGCTCTTCGACAGCGTCGGCTTCGCGGTCGAGGACTTCACGGCTCTGCGGTACATCCATGATCGGGTCGAGGGGTCGTCGCATGTCGAGATGCTGGATCTTCTCGCCGACCCGGACGATCCGCGAGACCTGTTCGGCATGATCGTGCGGGCCGGCGCGTCCGCGGCGCCGAGGCCGCCGGGCCAGGGCGGCCCGGCCGGTCACTCCGGGCCTGCGGCCGCGCCGGGCCGATAACCGGCTACCGGGTCGGGCTGGCGCGGCTCGATCCCGCGCCGGCCTGCGCCGGGCTCGACGCGCCGGCACGGCGCAGCTCGTCCGCCATCTCGAGCGCCATCGGCACCAGACTCTCCAGCCGGTCGTCCTCGAAGTAGACGGTGGCGCCGTTGATGCTGCAGGCGAGACGGGTGGTGTCGTTGAACGGGAAGGTGGAGGCGACGCCGCACGTGCCGATGCTGCACTCGTCGAAGTCGAAGGCGTAGTTCTCGAGCCGGGCGGTGTCGAGCTCGCGGAGGATCGCTTCGCGCGACTTGGGATAGCCGGGCGGCAGGACGTCGAGGTAGTCGAGCCAGCCGTCCGGATCGGTCTGGCCGATGAGGGCCTTGCCGACGGCGGTCATCACGGCGGGCGTGCGCTGGCCGACGAACGAGTCGATCTGAAGCTGGCGGGTGCCGGCGATGCGGTCGACGATCACGATGTCGGTCCCGTCGAGGATCGCGAGGTGGATCGTGTCGCTGGTGATGCCGGCGTAGCGCACGAGGATGCCGTGCAGCGCGTCGACGAAATGCAGGCTGCGCTTCTTCTGTTCGCCGAGCTCGAGGAGGCGGAAGCCGAGGCCGTAGTGCTTCTGATCGAAGTAGAGATAATTGTGCTCGACCAGCGTCGACAAAAGCCGGTGGGTCGTGCTCCGGGACATGCCCGATAATTTTGCAATGTCGCCTAAACTGTAGGCTCCGGATGCAACGACGTCGATCAACTTGATCGCCTTGCCGATGACCATGCTCATTGTTGTTTCCGCTCCCTCCCGCACAGGCGCGCTTCGTCAGGCATGACCCGGTTTGGGGCGCATGCGCAAGGGACCTGTGCGCAATACATGGGCATGCTGTCGAGATCTCGTCACCTATATCCCAATAGTTGGGATGACTATCTCGACTATTGACATATTCTCCGGGGTGATGCAACGATCAGGACCGTCGGCGAGAGATGATCTCACCGGCCGACCCAGATCTTGCGCCATGCGGGGCCGCCACGGGAGCGTTGTTTGCGCGCGAATGGCCCCACTTCAATCGAATAAAGGAGGGCGTGCCGATGCGCGCCAAGATCTTCTCACGTGAGGAGCACATCACTCGTCTTTTGGGCTCCGCGTACGATCGCGAGCTCACGTTTCCTCATATCTTCAAAGACAGTAAGCGCAGCATCCATCCCGTTCTGATTGAAGTGAACGGCAGAAAGCATGTTGTCGTCGGAGATTTCGATTCTGCAGCGCACCAGGCGGCCAAGCAGAACATACCGTTCTCGACCTTCGGGCGCTATTTCAGCTGGAACCATCCCGCGGGCGCGGTGCCGCCCAGCTTCGCCGAGGCGGTGTGGGCCGCCGCCGGCTCCGACGGCCTCGAGGTCGAGGCGGACATGCCCGTCGGCCGTGTCGACCAGCTCGCCGCCAAGGGGGACGTCGCCGTCTTCGGCGAGGTCGCCGATCCGCCGGTCCACCTCTACGCCAAGTCCCGCGCCGAGCTCGAGGCGGTATGGGCCAGCACCCGCGACGCGGACGTGCCGCGCCTGACGCCGTTCGTCTCGGGCCTGCGCTTCGGCGAGACGCTCGTCGCGGCGATGAGCGCCGCCCCCCTCGGCTTCGAGGTGCTGGACGCCCTCGCCGAGAAGGCCGGCCTCGACGCGATCCTCGTCACCGCCGCGTTCGACGCGGAGATGTTCACCGGCCTGACGCGCCAGACGCTCGGCGACCACGGCGCCACCGCGCTCTACGTGCGCGGGGCGGCGGACATTCTCGTCCTGTCGCCGCTGCCGATCGAGCGGGCCGACTTCCGCCCGCTCGGCACCGCGGCGTGCGCCGCCGATGCGGTCGCGGCGCACGCCAAGGGCGCCATCGGCTTCCAGCGCGGCAACATGTCGATCGGCGCCTACCGCCGGTTCGAGGCCGCCGGCGTCCGCTTCACCGACGCCACCATGACGCTGCGCCGCTTCTTCGACGAGCGGGCCGGCACGGACCTCCTCTACTTCATCACCGCCGCCAACGCCGTCCTCGCAGGCATCGAACACGCCAACGCCTACATCCGCCGGACCGTGGCAGGCGGCACCCTCACCGAGCGGGACGTCGCGGCGGTCTACCACCAGGGCGTGGACGATTTCGCCGCCGGCATCGGCATGCAGGACCGCATTCACTCCTACTTCGACATCATCCACCCCGGCGAGCGGACGCTGCTGCCGGCGATGGCGGGCGACTACCCGGTGCTGCCCGGGCACAAGACGATCAAGTACGACATGGGACTGCTGGTGACCGACTCCACCGGCGTCGTGCGCGGCTGCTCCGACATCGCGCGCACCCTGTCGTTCGACGTCGACCTGCAGGCCGCGCACGATCGACTGCGCGCGCTGCTGGTGGACGAGCTCATCCCGTCCTTGATGCCCGGGATGACGGGGGAGGAGGCTCACGCGCGCGGCGTCGCGGTGCTGCGCCCGGTGGTCGACGAGATGAAGCGCATCGGAATGCTTCATCCGGAGATGACCATCGAAGGCTATACGCGTGACTGCGGGCACACGTTGCAGCGCCAGACCTTGGCGACCGTGCATTTCATGCCGGGGGATACGGGGACATTCCACGCCGGGATGTTGGGCTGCACGGAATTCGTCTGGCCGATCGATGACAAGATCATCGCCTGTGAGGACGGATACTACGTGACGCCCGAGGGCGCCATTCCCTTCACCATCTGACGCTCATCTCAAAGGAGACCTGGATGACCCGTCTACTGCCGGCACTTCGTGTCATGAAGTGCTCCGCCATCGCGTTGCTGGTCGGTACGGCCGCCCTCCCCGGGGCCGCGCTCGCCCAGGGTGGTGACCATGTGATCGACTTCGCGCTGGGCGCGCCCGTCCTGACGCTCGACCCGGGTGTCGCCGCCGGCACCCAGGCACAGACCGCCCGCGTGCAGATCATGGAAGGCCTCGTCCAGCTCAACGCCGAGACGAGCGAGATCGAGCCGCTGCTCGCTGAGAGCTGGGAAGTCGCGGACGACGGCGTCACCTGGACGTTCCACCTGCGCGAGGGCGTCAGGTTCCACGACGGCTCGCCGCTCACCGCGGACGACGTGGTCGCCTCCATCGGCCGCATCATCGACCCCGCGTCCGGCATGGGCCGCGCCAACGACCTGCGCCAGATCACCGAGATCGCCGCCCTCGACGACAGCACGGTGAAGATCGTCACCGCCGCGCCGTCCGGCACTCTGCTGCGCGTTCTGGCGCTCGACTCGGCCTCGATCCTCTCCACCGCCGCGATCGAGGAGTATGGCGATCAGATCGGCTGGCACCCCGTCGGCACGGGTCCGTTCAAGTACGAGTCGCACGTCGCCGAGCAGTCCATCACGTTCGTGCGCAACGATGACTACTGGGGCAAGGTGCCCGAGGCCGACGGCGTCAAGTTCATCACCGTCCCCGAGGCCTCGACGCGGCTCACCATGCTGGAGACCGGCGAGGCCGACATCATCGTCGACGTGCCCGGCGCGGACGTCGAGCGCCTGCGCGAAACGGACGGCATCTCCCTCATCGAGAAGCCGAACACCCGCCTCGGCCACGTCGGCATGAACGTTTCCAGGGCGCCGCTGAACGACGTGAAGGTCCGCCAGGCGATCAACTTCGCGATCAACCGCGAGGCGATCGTGAAGGGCGTGCTGCGCGGCGTCGGCGTGCCGGCCGACTCCATCATCGCCCCGACCGTCGCCGGCTACGTCCCGCAGGACATGTACGGCTACGACCCGCAGAAGGCGCGCGACCTTCTCGCCGAGGCCGGCTATCCGAACGGCTTCGACATCACGATGTGGACGCCGCAGGGCCGCTACTACATGGACCGCGAGACGATGATCGCGGTGCAGGCGCTGCTCGGCCAGGTCGGCATCCGTGCCAACGTCGAGGTGGTCGACTGGTCGACCTACCTCTCCGCGCTGCGCGAGCCGGTCGACGGCAACAAGAGCCAGCTCTACTGGCTGGGCTGGGAGTCCGGCACCGCCGACATCCAGGTGATCCTCGACACCGTCTTCGACGGCAGCCGCATGCCCCCGAACGGCTGGAACACCATGTTCTACAAGAACGACAAGGTGGATGAGCTGCGCGCGGCGATGTCCCGGGAGGTCGACCCCGACAAGCGCCAGGACATGGCGGCCGAAGTGCAGAAGATCATCATGACGGACGCGCCCTGGGCTCCGGTCTACAGCTACGTGCAGGTCAGCGGTTACAACTCCGACATCGACGGCATCGAGTATCTCCCGACCGACGTCTACCGGCTGAAGAACGTCACCTTCAAGTAAGGCCGCGGGCGGGGTCCGCCGCGGCCCCGCCCGCCTCACCCGAAGAGGTGCCCCCATGGACATCCTGGCCTTCGCCCTGCGGCGGGTCGTCAACGCCGTCCTCGTGCTCCTGGCGCTGAGCGTCCTCGTCTTCTCGATCCTCCAGTTCGTGCCGGGCGACCCTGCGGTGACGGTGGCGGGCATGGGTGCGTCGGAGGCCGACATCGCCGCGATCCGCGCCCAGCTCGGCCTCGACCAGCCGCTCTACGTCCAGTTCCTCACCTGGTTCTGGGGCATCCTCCACGGCGACTGGGGCGTCTCGATCGTCTCCAAGGAGCCCGTGCTGCCGATCCTGATGGACCGGTTCGCGATGACGCTCCTGCTCGCCACGGCCGGCATCCTCTTCGCCGCCGTCGTCGGCATCGCGCTCGGCGTGAACGCGGCGCTGCGGGCCAACACGGGGGCGGACCTGGTCCTCTCCGTGATCGCGCTCCTCGGCGTCTCGGCGCCGATCTTCTGGATCGGCCTCCTCCTCCAGCTCCTGTTCTCGATCAAGCTCGGCCTGCTGCCGGCGACGGGGGCGGGAAACCTCTGGCACCTCGTCCTGCCGGCGATCGCGATCGGCGGCAACTCGGTCGGCATCATCATGCGCATGACGCGCTCCAGCCTCCTCGAGGTGCTGAAGCAGGACTTCGTGCGCACGGCGCGCGCCAAGGGGCTGCCGCGCCACACCATCGTCTACAAGCACGCGCTGCGGAACGCCTTCATCCCCGTCCTCACGGTGATCGGCGTGCAGTTCGCCTACCTGATGGGCGGCGCGGTCCTCATCGAGACCGTGTTCGTCTGGCCGGGGATCGGCAAGCTCCTCGCCGACTCCGTCTTCCGCCGGGACTTCCCGATGGTCCAGGGCGCGATCCTGACGATCGGCTTCTTCTTCGTCCTCGTGAACACCCTCGTCGACCTCGCCTACAGCTTCGTCGACCCGCGCATCAGGCTGAGCTGATGACGTCCGCATCTCCCCGGACCGGCGTCCACGCCCCCGCCGCCCCGCGCCGCCGCCGCGCGCTCAGGAAATTCCTGCGCAGCCGCACCGGCGTCGCCGGCATCATCATCGTGTCGCTCTATCTCGTGGTCGCGCTGTTCGCGCCGTGGCTGGCGCCGAACGACCCGAACGCGATCGACCTCCTCAACGTGTCGACGCCGCCGTCGGCCGAGCACTGGATGGGAACCGACAACTTCGGCCGCGACATCCTGAGCCGCGTCGTCTACGGCGCGCGCACCTCGCTGCTTCTGGGCTTCTGCGTGGTCGGCATCGCGAGTGTCGCGGGCGTCTTCTTCGGGGCCCTCGCGGGTTATCATCGCGGGCGGTTCGACCGCGTCATCGTCTTCCTCACCGACGTGATGATGACGATGCCGACGATCATCGTCGCGCTCGCCATCATCACCATCCTCGGCGCGGGGCTCGTCTCGACCATCGTGGCGATCGCGATCGCCGCCGTCCCGCGCCTCATCCGCATCTCGCGCAGCGCGGTGATGCAGGTGCGCGAGCTGGAGTTCGTGCAGAGCACGAAGGCGCTCGGCGCGCCGGACTCCTTCATCATCGTACGGCACGTGGTGCCGAACTCGCTCGCCCCGGTCATCGTCCAGGCCTCGCTCTTGATGGCCGAGGCGGTGCTCGTCGGGGCGGGCCTCGGATTTCTCGGCCTCGGCGTCGCCCCGCCCCTCGCGGAGTGGGGCCAGATGCTGGCCGAAGGGCGCGGCTACCTTCGCAGCGCCGCCTTCATCTCGGTGTTCCCGGGCCTCGCCATCATCGGCCTGGTGCTCGGCCTCAACCTCCTCGGTGACGGCCTCCGGGACACCTTCGACGTCAGAACGCAATAGGAGCGCGACAGTGCAAGAAGAATACGCGGGGCGGGTGCAGCGAGTGCGCGAACTCGCCGGCATGCGGGGCCTGGAAGGCGTCGTCGTCGTCGGCCGCGCGCCGGACCGCAACGGTGACATGCTCTACCTCACCGGGCACGTCCCCATGCTCGCCGGCCACCCGAGCCGCTTCGGCGTGCGGGGGCGCGGCCTCGGCCTGCTGTTCGTGCCGACCGATGCCAGGCAGGGCCTGCACCTCGCCGTCACGACCCCGTTCCACACCGGCGGCCATGGCGTCACCGACACGGTCGTGAATCCCAACATCGTCAAGGGGATCACCGAGATCCTGCAGGCGGCGGGGATGTCCTGCACCAACGTCGGCATCGTCGGCATGGACGTCATCTCGGCGATGACCTACCGCGAGCTCGAACGGTACAATCCGACGATCACCTTCAGCCAGGCCGACGACATGGTCATGAACCTGCGCGCGGTGAAGTCGGAGGCCGAGATGGAGGCGCTGCGCGTCGGCTCCGGATGGGCCGACGAGGTGGGCGACCTCGTGCGCAAGCTGATCAAGCCGGGCGTCACCGAGCGGCAGATGGCGGAGTTCGTCATCGCCGAGATGACGAAGCGCGGCGCGACCAACGGATTCGCGACCTGCCAGTCCGGCGTCACCCGCTCGGGCGAGCCGTTCATGGCCCCGCCCTTCTCCGACCGCGTGATGGAGGACGGCGACCTCGTCCACATGGAGATCAACGGCCGCAACAAGGGCTACATGATCGACATCTGCCGTTCGACCGTCGTTGGCGAGCCGAACGACGCGGCCGTGCATCTCCTCGAGACGGTCAACACAATGCTCGAGGTGTCGATCGCGGCCATCAGGCCGGGCGTCCTCGCCGAGGATCTCGAGAAAATCGCCAACGATGTCGCCGTCGAAGCGGGCTACAAGGCGAACTTCGCGTTCGGCTACGGCGGCGCGGGCACGTACCTCGGCCACGGCATCGGCCTCGGTGTCGACGAGCCGCCGGCGATCTGCCTCGGCGAGAAGACCTACATCCGCGCGGGCATGGTGCTCACCATCGAGCCGGGCCTCTACCGCACGCCCGCCGGCGGCGCGCGCATCGAGGACGAGGTCCACGTCACCGAGACGGGCTGCGAGGTCATGACGAAGCTCGAGCGCCGCTGGTGGGCCGCCTGACCATGGCGGACACCGACACCAGGGCGGAGCTTGGCGAGATCCTCGCCAGGCTCGTGAGCGTGAAGAGCCTTTCCGGCGAGGAGGGCGACGTGCAGCGCGTCATCGCCGACTGGCTGACGGCCGAGGGCATCGACGCGCGGATCGTCCCCGCCGAGGGCGGCCTCACGAACGTCGTCGCCGAGATCGAGGGCGCCGCCGAAGGGCCGACGCTCTGGATCGGTGGCCATTGCGACACCGTCTCGCCGTCCGCCGACTACACGTTCGACCCGTTCGCCGCCGAAATCAGGGGCGGTCGCCTCTACGGTGTCGGAGCGATGGACATGAAGGCGGGCCTCGCGACCGCGATGCACACCGTGCGCGCGCTGCACCGCCGCCGCGACGCGTGGGGCGGCAAGGTGATCTTCGCCGCGCTCGCCGACGAGGAGGCGTACTCGCGCGGCGCCAACGGCTTCGTCGCGACCGCCGGGCCGATCGACGGTGCGATCATGTGCGAGCCGCATTTCGCGCGCCCCTCGATCGGCGCCATCGGCAAGGTGAACCTCAAGGTGGTCGTCACCGGGGTCTCGGCGCACGGCTCGCTCCCCCACAAGGGCGTCAGCGCCGTCACGGAGGCGGCGCGGCTGCTCGTCGCGATCGACCGGTTCGAGCGCAAGCCCCACCCCGTCTACGGCAGGGCGACGCACTGCGTCCTCAACGTGACGTCGGGCGAGGGCCGCTACGAGATCCGCGTGCCGGACCACTGCGAGTTCATGATCAACTGGCACTTCATGCCGAACGAGACGGCCGAGGAGGCCGTCGCGGCGATCGAGGGCCTTGCCACCGGCCTCGCCTCGAAGGCGCGCGTCAGGGTGACGATCGAGCCGCCGCGTTACGACAGCTTCGAACTCGCCGGGGACCACCCCTTCGTCACCGCCTTCGCCGCGAGCTTCGCGCGGGTGACGGGGGCGGCACCGGACTACGAGTTCTGCTTCGGCGTCTCCGACGCCAACATCTTCAACGGCGCCGGTATCCCGACGCTGCTCTACGGCCCGAGCGGGGCGAACATGCACGCCGCGGACGAATGGGCCGATCTCGACCAGATGGTGACGGCGCGCGCCGTCTACATGGACCTGGCCGACAACCTCCTCTTCAAGACAACGCAAAGGGCCATGTCATGAGCCTCGTCCCGGGTCGGCTTCCTCACGCCATCGCCGAGGTGATGAAGCACGTCACCCACATGAACGACGCCACCCCGTACCGCAAAAGCGGCTCCGGCCAGGACACGCGCGCGGGCCAGTACGTCGTCGACACGATGACGTCGTTCGGCCTCGACGCCTACCTGCAGACGTTCGAGACCTACGACAGCGACCTCGGCGAGGCGAAGCTCGAGATCGTCTCGCCCGAGCACCGATCGATGAAGGCGCTCGCCTGCGCCCACATCGAGGCGACGCCCGAGGGCGGCTACAGCAGCGAGCTCGTCGACGTCGGCCCGGGCGGCCTGTCGGACTACGAGGGCAAGGACGTGCGCGGCAAGATCGTGCTCGCGGAAGTGTCCTACGCGCCGTCGACGCCGGAGAAGGCGCGCATCGCGGCGATGAAGGGTGCCGCCGGCATCCTCCTGATGAACTGGGGCCTCGACGACGGCGAGGACATTCCCTGGCGCGGCCTCAAGTCGGTCTGGGGCAACCCGACGCCGGAGACCTGGAAGGACATCCCGCGCCTCTTCGGCATCTCCATCTCCCGTCGCGACGGCATCGCCATTCGCGAGATGATGAAGGCCGGCCCCGTCACCGTTAAGGCCGAGGTCACCTCGATCCGCGAGTGGCGCGAGCTGAAGCAGCCGATCTGCTGGCTGCGGGCACCGGAATACTCGCCGGAGCGCGACCAGTTCATCATCGTGTCCGGCCACATCGACAGCTGGAATCCGGGCCTCACCGACAACATCACCGGCGACGCCGTGATGATGGAGATCGCCCGCGTCCTCGCGGAGCGACGCGACACGCTCCGCCGCTCGGTCGTGTTCTGCTTCTGGAACGGCCACGAGGTCGCGGAGGCCGCCGGCTCGACCTATTTCGTCGACAGCCACTGGGAGCAGATCAACCGGAACGCGGTCGCCTACCTCAACATCGACTCGGTGGGCATGAAGGACACCAATGAGTTCCACGCCGACACCTGCCCGGAGCTGTCCACCTACGTGACCGAGGCGGCGAACACGGTGATCGGCGACGAGGTGCCGGTGGTGATCGGCCGGCTCGACCGGTTCGGCGACCAGTCCTTCTTCGGCGTCGGCGTCTCCGCCTTCACGGGGCGGCACGGCTTCTCGCCCGACATCGTGAAGAAGTACAACGGCGCGACGATCGGCTGGTACAACCACACCGAACACGACACGATCGAGATCCTCGACACCTCGGTCCTGGAGCGCGACCTCGACTACTGGACCCGCGCGGTCGCCGGCCTCGCCACCGCGACCGTCCTGCCGCAGCGCTTCTCGCCGCGCGTCGCCGACCTCAAGGCCCGCTTCGCCAGGATGCTGGACGGCAAGAAGGACCCGGCCGAGCTCACCCGCATCACCGCCGGCCTCGACATGCTGGAGGGCGATGTGGCCTGGCTCGACGCGCACCTCGACGCGCTGGCGGCCGGCAACGCGCCGGACGCGGCGGTCGCACGGGCCAACGCGCTGTCGCTGCGCCTCACCCGGCAGCTGACGTTCATCACGGGCTCGGCCTGCGGCAAGTACGGGCAGGACAGCTACGGCGTGTCGACCCTGCACCAGCCGGTGCCGCTGCTCGCCTCGCTGAACGACTTCGACGCCGCCGCTCCCGCGAGCCTCGAGGCGAAGCTCCTGACCACGAAGCTGATCCGCCTGCGCCAGACGGTGACGGACGCCATCGAGGCGGCGCACGCGATGATCGGCGACCTCAAGTCCAGCGTCTGACGGAGACCGCGATGACCCAGCCGGTGCTCAAGGTCGAGAATCTGACGACGTCGTTCCGCGTCGACGGGACGTTGAGCCCGGTCGTCTCCGGGGTGTCCTTCGAGATCGCCCCGCGCGAGACGCTCGCCATCGTCGGCGAGTCGGGGTCCGGCAAGAGCGTGACGGCGCTCTCCATCATGCGCCTCGTCGGCGGGGACGACGGGGCGCGCCTCGACGGGCGGATCCTGCTGGGCGGCCGCGACCTGCTGACGCTGTCCGAGCGGGACATGCAGGCGGTCCGCGGCGCCGAGGTGGCGATGATCTTCCAGGAGCCGATGACGAGCCTCAACCCCATCATGACGGTGGGCGAGCAGCTCTCGGAGGCGATCCTCAACCACCGGCGGGTGAGCCGGCGGGAGGCGCGCGCGGAGGCGATCAGCCTTCTCAACAAGGTGCGCATCCCCGCCGCCGCGAGCCGCTATGCGGACTACCCGCACCAGATGTCGGGCGGCATGCGGCAGCGCGTGATGATCGCCATGGCGCTCGCCTGCCGGCCGAAGCTCCTGATCGCCGACGAACCGACGACCGCGCTCGACGTGACCGTGCAGGCGCAGATCCTCGACCTCATCAAGGCGCTTCAGGACGAGGAGGGGATGGGCGTCCTCTTCATCACCCACGACATGGGCGTCGTGGCCGAGATCGCCGACCGCACCGTCGTCATGTACCGCGGCGAGATGATCGAGGCCGGCGACACCCCGACGCTCTTCGCCGCCCCGCGCGAACCTTACACGCGCGCCCTCCTCGCCGCCGTGCCACGGCTCGGCTCGATGTCGGGCGAGCCGCTGCCGCGCCGCTTCCCGCTCGTCGACCCTGTGACCGGCGAGACACGGCCGGCGCCGGAGACGCGCGCCACCGTCGACCGCACCGTGCCGCCCGTGCTCGACGTCCAGAACCTCACCACCCGGTTCGACGTCAAGGGCGGCTTCCCCCGCCGCGTCACCGGGCGCGTCCACGCGGTGGAGAATGTCTCGTTCCAGCTCCACGCCGGAGAGACGCTGTCGATCGTCGGCGAGTCGGGCTGCGGCAAGTCCACGGCCGGCCGGTCGATCCTGCGGATGGTTGAGCCGGCGGCGGGATCGGTGGTGACGGGAGACGTCGACATCCTGACCGTGGGGCCGCAGATGCTTCGGCGGCAGCGGCGCGACATGCAGATGATCTTCCAGGACCCGTTCGCGAGTCTCGACCCGCGGCTGCCCGTTGGGGCGGCGATTGCCGAGCCGATGCTGGTCCACGGCGTCGGCACCGCCAAGGCACGCGCGGCGCGGGTGACGGAGCTCCTGGAGCGCGTCGGCCTCTCGCCGGCGATGGCCGAACGCTTCCCGCACGAGTTCTCGGGCGGGCAACGGCAGCGGATCTGCATCGCGCGGGCGCTGGCGCTTCGGCCGCGCTTCATCATCGCCGACGAGAGCGTCTCGGCGCTCGACGTCTCCATCAAGGCGCAGGTGGTGAACCTTCTCATCGACCTGCAGGAGGAGATGGGTCTCGCCTTCCTCTTCATCTCGCACGACATGGCCGTGGTGGAGCGCATCAGCCACCGCGTCGCCGTGATGTACCTCGGCGAGATCGTCGAGATCGGGCCCCGCGCCTCGGTGTTCGAGAACCCGCAACATCCCTACACACAACGCCTGATCGCGGCCGTTCCCGTGCCCGATCCGGCGCGGCGGCGCATGCGGCGGCCGGTCTCGGACGAGGAGATCGGCAGTCCGATGCGACCGCCCGACCATGTCGCGCCGACCCGGACCTACCGCCAGGTCTCGCCGGGCCATCTGGTGCAGGAATGGGACGAGGCCTGGCAGCAGGGAGGCGTACGCCATGCCGCATGACCGAGGGGCCGGCCGGCCGGTCGTCTACATCCTCAACGCCTCCAGCCGCACCGACACCGGGATCACCGAGGACCTCGCCCTCAGCGCTGCCTGGCTCAACGCGAGCGGCGCCTGCCGGGTGGAGGCGGTCACGCTGACGGACGGTCCGAACGGCATCGTCGGCGCGGTCGACAGCGCGCGTGCGGCGCCGGCGGTCCTGGGGTTCATCGCGCGGGAGGCGGAGAAGGCCGAGACGGGCGGTTTCGTCGTCGCCTGCTTCACCGACCCCGGCGTCTACCCGGCGCGCGAGCTCACCGGCAAGCCGGTAGTGGGCATCGGCGAGGCGGGCTTCTACGCCGCCCTCGCGATGGGCGACCGGATCGGCACCATCGGCGTCTCCGCGGGGCATGGCCCGCACCGGATGGCGCGGCATCTCGGTGTGCAGGACCGCATCGCCGGGCACCGCGGCCTCGGCCTCGACTACTCCGACCTGCAGCGGCCGGACGTCGTCACCGCGCGGATGATCGAGGCGGGGACGGCGCTGCGGGACGAGGCCGGGGCGGAGGCGCTCCTGTTCGCCGGTGCGGGCCTCGCCCGCTACGTCGCGCCGCTCCAGGACGCGACGGGCCTGCCCGTGGTGGACCCGACGCAGGCCGCCCTCGGCATCGTCGCCGCCCAGATCATGCAGGCGGCCTACGCCACCGCCGTTTCCTGACGCCGGACCGGATCCGAGCCGTCGTCCCTGCCGTCGGTCCGAACGCCCCCGCTACAGAGCATTGGAGCTCTCGTGCTCATCCAACGGACACCGAGCGATCTGTCCTTCGCTCGGTGTCACTGCACCACCCGGCCTTGCAAGGACCGACCGGGCACGGCGGCCAGAGCCACGGAGCGGCAGAGCGGACGGCCCGATGAAACCCTCGAGGCACGCCGCAATGGCCGAGTGGATTGCAGATCCGGGCCCTAACTCTCCATCCGGTCCGGAAAGCCCCCTTCGAAGGCCAGCTCCGCGAGCGGTTTGCGATCACTCGGCGTTTCACGCGCCGCCAGCTTCTCCGGCAACAGCGACTTGTCGCCCTGGCGGCCGATCGCGTAGGCGGCTTCCACCCGGAAATGCTCGGGAACCGCGAGGTCTTGGCGGATGCGGTCGAGCTCGATGCCCAGCATCCCGTGCGCCTGCCAGCCCATGCTGGTCGCTTGCAGCATGAAGCTCGCCGCCGCAGCGCCGGAATCGTAGGAGTGGCTGTGCGAGACCCTGGCCTCACCGTCCTGCCCCTTCATCAGCGAGTCCGAGACGACGAACACCAGCGCCGCGGCGCTCTGCGCCCACACACGGTTGAACGGCATCAGCAAGTCGAGGAAGCGCGCCCAATGCTCGGTGCCGCGGCGCGCCCAGACGAACCGCCAAGGCTGAAGATTGTAAGACGATGGCGCCCACCGTGCCGCCTCCAGGATCGTCAGGAGCTCGCCTTCGCCGATCGTCTCGTCGGTGAATGCGCGAGGTGACCACCGCTGCAGGAAGAGCGGGGAGACGGGGTGATCGGCGGTCCGCATGTTGGCGCGGGTCTGGGTAGCCGTGGTCATGCTGGTCTGAGGGCTCCGTCGTTGAGACCGGGGAAACGTTGCGGGAGCTTCGGCGGCGGAGGCCCACACCATACCGCGGCGGCAGGCACGCCGGGCGCGACGCTTCGGCCGTGCGGGTCGTTCCGGTCCGAGCAGCCGACACCGTCAAAGCAGCGAATAGGTGACGCCGCCGATCGCTGAAACGGCGGCGAACATCGTCAGGAGAAAGCGCAGGTTCGCCCCCAGCGCGAGACTGCGGCGCGGAACGCCGAACAAGGTCGACGCGGTCAGGAGCGCGATCGAGGCCGGGCTGAGCATCGAGCCGAAACACCATCCCGTCAGTATCAGGGCGATGAAGATGAGCTCGTCGCTCTGCGAGAAGGGCCCGAGTTGCACGAACGCCGAGATGCAGATGCTGGCCGGCAGGATCATGTGGATCCCCGCCATGGGGAGCAGCGCGACGAGCATCGCGCCGGCCATCAACATCAGAAAAGGCGGCCGCCCCTCGGCGACCGCGGCGCGGAGGAGATCGGACAGCATCGGGACGTCGAGCATCAGGCCCGCGAGAACCACCGAGACGGTGAAGAGCATGAACTCGTCGCCGAGCCGGTCGAGCGACGTCCAGGTCTGCCGGGCGGCGCCCGCGGCTGCCGCCGGCCCCATCGTCGCCACCCACCCCGCCCCGAAGATCGTGATGATGAGGATGCAGGCCATGATGGCGCCGAGATGGAGGACGGCCGAAACCAGCACCGTCATCAAAGTCAGCAGCGTGAGCGGAACCCCGACGGCCGCGACCGCGGTCGCCATCTCCCGCAGCGAACGCGGGCTGATGTGGAACTGGCCGAGGAGAAGCCCGCTCAGGATCGCCGCACCGGAGACGGCGAGACCGACGGCGCTGATCTTCCAGAGCGCGAGGTGGGGGATCGAGGCGTTGACCGTCGCCATCGCGACCGTGAACGGCGACCACAGCACGATGAGCGAAAAGCCGCGCATCGAAAACTGGGCCGCACGCAACCGCGCGTCGGACTGCGCGCGCCGCATGATGGGGGCGAAGATGCTCATCACTCCCAGCGTCAGCACCGAGCCCAGCACGTGACTGACGAGGAGGATGCCGCCGTCGCGATCGCGCGCGGCGATGGCCTCGAAGCGGTCTTGCACGTCGGTCAGGCGCGGGTGCATCTCCACGACGGCGCGCAGCAACAGCAGGCATTCGAGGAACGCGGCGAGGCGCGTCGCCTGGGCGAGCCGGTCGACCGCGCGCCACGGGTCCGCGCCGGCGGCGACGGCACCGGCGCACAAGACGGCCGCGACGCCCGTGATCACCAGGGTCCAGTGCCGCAGGTTCAGCACCGACAGGACGAGGAAGCAGACGAGGGCCACCTGCGAGACCGTCTCGACCAGCGCGGACGGGGCGAGGATGACGGTGAGCTCGCAGGCCCACATCAGGAGCGCCAGGCCGCGCAGCGCGGTGATGCGCGCGGCCGTCACGACGGGGGACGCACCCGCCAGCGTGACGCGGGCCTCACCCACGCCGCCGACCGACCGTGGAGCCACTCCGGCGCTCTTCAGAAGGCGAGCAGGTTTTCGCGGAAGGTGCCGGGCTCGTATGCCTTTCGCGTCAGGCCGCGTTGCTTCAGGGCCGGTGCGAGGCCCTCGGCGATTTCGGCGACGGTGCGGCGGGTGATGGTGTTGGTGATCAGGAAGCCATCGCCGCCGATCTCCTCCATCGCCTCACCCATCTTGGCGGCGACGGTGTCGGGCGAGCCGACGAGCTCGATCGATTCCACTGGCGTGAACTTCGTCAGCTCGCGCAGCGTCGCGCCCTTTGAGAGGATCTCCTTCATGCCGCTCTGATGACCGTTGATCTTCGGCAGGAGGTCGTCCGGCAGCGGCTCGTCGAGCTCGAACTGACCGAAATCGATGCCCGACATGTAGCTCATCCGCTCCACGCGTGCCTCCCAATCCTCGGCCTCCTTCTTGCGCTGACGGTCGCGGCGATCGAACGCTTCCTCGTCGGTTTCAGCGAGGATCGGGGCGATGAGGAACAGCACCTTGGCGCTGTCGGCGGGGCGCTGGTTGCGCACGAGGCGCTCCGTGATCTCGGCGCGGTAGCCCTTCATGGCCTCGATGCCGAGCTTGGAGGCGACGATCGTGTCGGCATACTTGGTGGCGAAGGCCATGCCCGCCGGCGAGCCGCCGGCCTGGCAGATCACCGGCTTGCGCTGCGGACCGGGCGCCGTATTCAGCGGCCCACGGCACTTGTAGTACTTGCCGACGAAGTCGATCGTATGGACCTTGTTGTGGTCCGCATAGACGCCGGTCTCCGGGTCCGCGACGATGGCGTCCGGCTCCCAGGAGTTCCACAGGGCCTCGACCACCTCCATCCACTCGTCGGCCATCCGATACCGCTCGTCGTGCTCGTAGTGCTTCTCCAGGCCGTAGTTCTGCGCCGAGCGATGGGAGCTCGCCGTCACGAGGTTGAGGCCCACCCGGCCCTTCGTGAGATGATCCAGGGTCGCGCCGAGACGTGCGGCGGAGAACGGCGGGATGAACGGTGTCGCGATGGTGCCGATGATGCCGATATTCTGGGTCGCGTGGGCGATCAGCGGAATGAGCGGCATCGGATCGGACTTGGGCACGGAATAGGCGCGCCGGAGCGGAAACTCGGCGCTGCCCTTGTAGGTGTCGTGCACGAGGAGCGAGTCCTCGATCATCATGTAGTCGAATGACGCGCGCTCGAGCTGCTTCGCCATGTCGATGTACGGGTCCGGCTGCATCCACTCCATGTGCGTGACGCCGGACCAGGGCGCCCCCCAGCCTTGAACACCGAAGCCTTGCTTGAGGAACCATCCCATATGGAACATATGCGCGCCCTGACGTTGCCGCACGCGTCAATGCGCGAGTGTTCGCACATGGACTACTTGCAAGCTGGGGTTTCAGTACGTCTCTTCCAGCATCTGATGAGAGAAAGCAGGCTGGCGAGTGACGTCAGGTTCAGTATTGAGGCGTCCGATGTCAACGCAGTGCAATAGTCAATACATGCCCAAAGGGCGTGGCCCATGCGCAGAATCCCCGCACCGAACCGGTCTGACCACCCATGACCCGCCGGCGCCCGGTCGCGTCAACGCCGATCGGCGGACGCTGGGGCCTGCCCCCCGCGCTGCGGCAGCAGGCCCAGGGCGGTGTTGCACTCCACGTTGCGCACGAACTCCTCGATATGCGCGATCATCAGCCGCCGGGCGCGAACCGGGTCGCCGTCCGCGACGGCAGCGACCATCGTTTTGTGGCTGGCGAGGATGTCCTCGCGATGGCGCACCGCGAGACGCGTGACGTCGTTCCGCTCCTCGTCGACGCCGCGCAGTATGATCTCCAGCCACACCACGTAGATCGGACTTCCCGAGGCCCGGGCGAGCTGGCGATGGAAGAAGAGATCGGCCTGCTTGAACGCGGTCGGATTGGAAATTGCCCGCTCCATCATCGCGTTGAACATGCGCAACGCATCGATGTCGCTCTCCGTCGCACGCTGCGCGGCGAGCTCGATGATGCGCCCCTCGACGAGAATGCGCGCCTCCGCGAGGTCGGACAGAGCGAGATTGGAGATGCCGGCGGAAAGCGCCTCCGCCTGGCCGAGCGAGGCCTCACCCTCCCCCACCGACGGATCCAGCACGAAGGCGCCGCGGCCGGCCTGGACCCGGACGAGCCCCGCGTCCTCCAGCATCCGCAACGCTTCGCGGACCACCGGACGGCTCGCCTCGAAGCGGACCGCCAGCGGGCGCTCGCCCGGCAGTCGTGCCCCCGGCTCCCAAAAGCCCTTGCGGATTTCCTGGGCCAGTCGCTCCGCCACGATGTTCCGAAGGTTCGCCATCCGCGTCGTCCTTCCGTCCGGTCGGCTCGCATCTGCGCCTGCTCCCTGCAAGGCGACGGCCACAATGGCCCCCGAACCGGTTCGACATACGGTCAGACCAGTTTGATCCCGGCGGTGCTCAGCGTTTGCATTCGATGGCGCGTCGCTTTGCTCATACAATATGCTTTACAGATCGCCGCGCGCTTATAACATCGCACCTCAACAACTCGGCCGCGAATACAATATTCCGCCGTCGGATTGTTTGAACACAATTGGTCACGACGCAAGTGTTCCCTTTGGAAAGGGCTGCGACGGCGAACGCGATGTCCGCCGCGCGAGAGCGAACTGTGCCCGCCCCCATCCGCCGAACGATCCGGAGCCAGGATGACCGAAGCCACCATTGATCCGTTCGAATTCGAGCTCTTCAAAAACGCGATCCTGACCGTCGCGGACGAGATGGCGCTCACCGTTCATCGCACGACTTACTCCAATGTCCTGCGCGACAACCTCGACTACTCGACCGCATTCTTCGATGCCAAAGGTCAAATGGTGGCGCAGGGCTTTTCCCTGCCGGGCCACCTGGGGTCCATGCCGACCGCCCTCGCCGCGGTGCTGTCACGCTTCGGCGGGACCATCAAGGAGGGCGACATCTTCGCCCTCAACGATCCGTTCGACGGCGGCATGCACCTGCCGGACATCTTCATCTTCCAGCCGATCTTCATCGACGGAACGCTGATGGCGTTCGCCGGCTCGATCTCGCATCACACCGACGTCGGCGGCCGCGTCGCCGGATCGAACGCCTCGGATTCGACCGAGACCTATCAGGAAGGTCTGCGCGTGCCGGTCATGCGCATCTACGACGGCGGCGTGAAGAACGAGACCTTCTTCATGTTCGTGGAGAAGAACGTGCGCGTTCCGGCCAAGGTGGCCGGCGACCTGCGCGCTCAGCTCTCGGCCTGCCACATCGCCGAGGTCGCGTTCAAGGACCTCTGCGCGCAGTACGGCACGGCGAAGGTCGCCACCTACATGGCGGAGCTCCTCGACTATTCCGAGCGACTCACCCGCGCCGAGATCGCCAAGCTGCCGGACGGCGAGTTCGAGTTCGAGGACTTCATCGACGACGACGGAATCGACGAGGGCAAGCCGATCCGCCTCAGGGTGCGGATCGAAAAGGCCGGCGACTCGATCCTGTTCGACTGGACCGGTTCCGCGCCGCAGGTGAAGGGCGCGCTCAATTGCACGACGTCGTTCACCAAGTCCGTGTCCTATTGCGGCCTCATGTCCGTGCTGGAAAACGCGATCCCCAACAACGAGGGCGTCTTCCGGGTCGCCAAGGTCGTCGCGCCGGAGGGCACGATCACCAACTGCGTGCTGCCCGCCGCCACCGCCGCACGCGGTCTCACCGGCTTCCGGATGACCGACGTCGTCTTCGGCGCCTTCGCCAAGATGCTGCCGGACAAGGTGTATGCGGCGTCCGACGGCGGCAACACGAACATCTCCATCGGCGGCTACTATGCCGACCACTCGCCCTTCATCTACTGCGACTTCACCTCGGCGGCTTGGGGTGGCCGGCCGTGGGAGGACGGCATCGACGGCAACTCGCACATCTTCGCCAACATGGCCTCGCAGTCCATCGAGGTGACGGAAGCCGAGCAGCCGGTGCGCATCGACGCCTACGAGTTCATGACGGACCGCGGCGGCGTCGGGCAATATCGCGGCGGCGCTCCCTATCGGCGGTCCTACACCTTCCTCGAGGACGAGGCGACGATCTCGGTCCGCTCCGACCGTCGCGAATACCGCGCCTACGGTCTCTACGGCGGCGGGCCGGGCTATCCCTCGATGAATTACCTCACCCGCGAGGCGGGCAAGCCGACGCTCCTTCCCTCCAAGTTCACGACGACGCTGCACAAGGGCGACCACTTCGTCCACGAGGTGTCCGGCCCCGGCGGCTGGGGCGATCCGCTGGAGCGCGACACCGCGCGGTTGGTCAGGGACGTGCGCAACGGCTTCGTCTCGCCGCAGTCGGCCCGTGACGAATACGGCCTGGTGTTCGACGACGCGACGCTCGAGGTCGATGAGGCGGCCACCGCCGCGCGGCGCCGCGAACTCGCCGCCGCCCGCGGCTGGAGCGAGGTGCCCTTCATGCTGCGCGAGCCGTCGCAGGCGCTCAAGGAGGCGGCCGAATAGGCCGCCCCACTGTCCTTTCCCCACGGAATTCTGGAGCGATAGACCATGAGCGGTTATCGGGTCGGCGTCGACATCGGCGGCACATTCACCGACATCGTCCTCCTCGGCGACACGGGCGAGATCCTCACCAGAAAGGTGTCGTCCACCGTCGACAACTATGCCCGCGCGATCTCCGACGGTCTCGCCGCGACCTTCGCCGAGGCCGGCATTGCCCCCTCCGAGATCGAGGAGGTGCTGCACGGCACCACGGTCGCCTCCAACGCGATCCTGGAGCTGAAGGGCGCCAGGACGGGCCTCATCACGACCCGCGGCTTCCGCGATCTCCTCGAGCTGCGGCTCCTTCGCATGCCGCGGCTCTACGATCTCGGCTGGGTCAAGCCGCCGATGCTGGTGGAGCGCTTCCTGCGCATGGAGGTCACCGAACGCATCGGCGCGGACGGCTCCGTCGTCACGCCGCTCGACGAGGCGGAGGTGGCGGACGCCGTCGACCGGCTGGTCGGGGAAGGGGTCGAGGCGATTTCGGTCTGCCTGCTCCACTCCTATGCCAACCCGGCGCACGAGATGCGTGTCAAGGAGATCGTCGCGGAGCGCGCACCCGGCATGGTGCTGTCCGTCTCCTCGGAGGTGCTCCCCGAGATCAAGGAATACGAGCGGACCTCGACCACCGTGATCAACGCCTACGTCAAGCCGGTGGTCGGCTCCTACCTCAAGTCGCTGATCGGCGACCTCGACCGCATCGAGGTGAAGGCGCCGCTGCTCCTGATGCAGTCGAACGGAGGCCTCACGACCGCCGAGGTCGCCGCCGAGTTGCCTATGAACATCGTCGAATCCGGGCCCGCCGCGGGGGTCGTCGGCGCACAGCAGCTCGCGCGCCGCGTCGGCTTCGACAAGGTCATCTCCTTCGACATGGGCGGCACCACCGCCAAGGCCTCGCTGGTGGAGGACGGCGACGTGACCCGCGCCGAGGAATATTCCGTCGGCGGCGGGATCATGATCGGCTCGCGGCTGATGTCGGGGGCGGGCTACGCGCTGAAGGTCCCGGCGATCGACCTCGCCGAGGTCGGGGCGGGCGGCGGCTCCATCATCTCCATCGACGCCGGCGGCGTGCCTCAGGTGGGGCCCCAGAGCGCCGGCTCCTTCCCGGGACCGGTGTGCTATGACCTCGGCGGCACCGAGCCCACCGTGACCGACGCCAACGTCGTCCTCGGCTATATCAATCCCGGGCATCTGGCCGGCGGATCGGTGAAGCTGCGGTCGGACAAGTCCAAAGCGGCCCTCACCGAAAAGGTCGCCGAGCCGTTGGGCCTCTCGCCCGAGCGCGCGGCCTACGGGGCCCACCTCGTCGCCGCCTCGAACATGATCCGGGCGATCAAGGCCGTCTCCTCCGAGCGGGGACGCGATCCGCGCGAATACGCGCTCGTCGCCTTCGGTGGCAACGGGCCGTTGTTCGCGGCCGGCATGGCGCGCTCGCTGATGGTGGCCAAGGTGATCGTGCCGCCGCAAGCCGGGGTCTTCTCGTCCGTCGGCCTCCTCTACTGCGACGTCGAATACCACTTCCCCAAGACCTTCCGGCAGCTCGTCGGCGACATCGACCCCTCGGCGCTCAGGGAGGCCACCGCTGCGCTCGAGGCGCAGGCGCGCGACCGCCTCGCCGCGGACGGCTTCAGCGGCGACGCGGTGGAGCTCAAGTGGACCGCCAAGCTGCACTACCGCGGGCAGGCCTATGAGCTCGCGGTGCCGCTGCCGGCGATCGGGCCGGGTTTCGCCGCCGCCGCAGCGGAGGCCTACGGCGCCGAGCACGAGCGCACCTACGGCCACCGCGCCGGCGACGACGAGCCCGTGGAGCTCGTCTCCCTCAACCTCGCCGCCCGCGGTCTGCTCGAAGCGGCCCGCAGCATCGCCAAACAGGACCTTGCGATTGGCCTCGCCGAACCGACCACGCGCCGCGCCTATTTCGGCCCCGACTACGGCTGGATGGAGACGCCGATCCTCAAGCGCGGCCATCTCGCCACGCCGTATGCGGGGCCGGTGATCGTCGAAGAATACGACTGCACGTGCGTCGTTCCGCCGGGCATGACCGCCGCGCTCGACGAGTTCGGCGACATCATCATCGACACCGGCGTCAACGCCTGACCGTGCTCCCGCCCCGCCAGGATCGGCGGAGCGTGAGAAGGACGCCGGGTTGGACCGGACCGGTTTGCCCGGATCGATCAGACCGATTGCGACGGGCCAGAGCGGCCGACCCGGGCCCGTAAGAGCCGGGCCGCTACAGGTCGAAGACGCTCGGCTGCCCCCGCGGCGGTCGGCCCCGAGAGCCGCGACGGCGTCCACCCAGAGGCGCCGCGCCCGACTGGGACAAACGCCCGACGGAACTTCGCAACTCGAGAGGCTGGGAGCCGTCCGATGACACAAAAGTTCGATCCGCGTCGCCGCGCCATCCTGAAGGCCGCCATTGCGGGCGGAGCTGGCGCCGCCATCTCGCCGTTTCTCGGCAGTCCACTCTCGTTCGCCCAATCCGGTGGCACCGTGACCCTCGCCATCCCCGGCGTGCCGGTGACCCTCGACCCGGTGAACCAGATCAGTCACGACTGGATGGTCACATCGCAGGCGATCTTCGAGAACCTCATCGAGTTCGACGTCGACGGCGAGTATAAGCCGCAGCTCGCTGCCGCCATGCCCGCGCTGTCGGACGACAAGCGCACCTACACCTTCGAGCTGCGCGACGACGTCGTCTTCCAGAACGGCGAGCCCTTCACGGCCGAGGACGTGAAATACTCCTTCGACTGGCTGCTCGACCCCGACAACAAGGCGATGCGCCGGCCGGTCTTCGCGCGGATCCAGGAGGTCAACATCCTCTCGCCGACGAAGGTGGAGTTCCGCCTGTCGGAGCCCTACGGGCCGTGGCTCGCCTTCATGACCAAGTGCATGGGCATCTTCCAGAAGGGCTCGCGCGAGGCGAACGGCCCGGACTTCTTCCGGACCGCGCCGGTCGGCGTCGGCACGGGCCCCGGCATCTTCGAAGAGTGGCGCCCGAACGAGTATATCAGCCTCGTGCGCAACGATAAGTACTACCGGGACGGGCTGCCGGCCTGGGATCGGCTTGTGGTGCGCCAGATCAACGAAGAGTCGACCCGCGTCGCCTACCTGATGTCCGGTCAGGTCGACCTCATCTCGGCGCCGCCGCCCAAGGACTTCGATCGGCTGTCCGCCATGCCGATGCTGGAAGGCGCCAAGCGCCCGACGCTGGGCGGCTGGTTCGCCATGAACATCGACAACACGAAGGCCCCGTTCGACGACCCGAACGTGCGCCGCGCGGTGTCGTGCGCCATCGATCGCGAATCCATCGCCACCAACGTCTACTACGACCTCCTCTCCCCGGCGGCGCTCCCCGCCCCGAAGGACGCCTGGTGGTACAACGCCGATGCCGATGCCGCCGCGTCCTACGACATCGAGCGCGCACAGGAATTCATGGCGAAGTCGAAATATGCCGACGGCGCCACGTTCAGCCTGATGGTGCCCTCCGAGCCCTACCTTCTCGACGTGCGAGACGCCGCGCTGGTCATCCAGTCCCAGCTCGCCGAGATCGGCCTGACGATGAACCTCGAGGTGGTCGAGTTCCAGGTGATGATCCAGAACGCGATCAAGGGGACCGCCAACACCATGTTCGTGAACATGTCGCCGGGCGAGCCGACCTATCACCTTCAGAACTCGCTGACGCCGGGGCAAATCCTCTCCAAGTCCGTGAAGTATGACGGCCCGGACATGGTCGCGCTCCTCAAGCAGGGCTTCGCCGAGCCGGAGCAGGAGAAGCAGAAGGAGATCTACCTGAAGCTCCAGGACGTGCTTTTGCGTGACATGCCGCTGATCTGGATCGGCTTCGTCTACGCCGCCAACATCTGGCGCAAAGGCAAGCCGAAGGACTTCACCGTCAACCAGGGGCTGACGATCGTCGCGAACGAGATCGTCATCTAGATCCCGTGGCCATGCACCCACTCGGCCGGGCCGGGCACGCCGGCCGCCGCCTATCCGCGCACGCGCGGCCCTGCCGCGAGCCTGACGAGGCGCCCGACCGCGCCCGGTGCCACCGGAGGATGCCATGCTCCGCCTAATCGTCGACCGGATCCTGTTCTCGCTCGCGACCCTCCTCTTCGTGGGTCTCGTGCTCTTCGTGCTGACACGGCAGGTGCCGGGTTCGCCGGCCATCGCCGCCCTCGGCGCGGAGGCGACGGAGGCCCAGCTCGCCGACTTCAACGCGGAGCACGGCCTCGATCAGCCCGTGCTTGTCCAGTACGGCAACTGGCTCGTCAGCGTGGCGCAGGGCAATTTCGGCCGCTCCTTCGTGACGGGACGCGACATGAACGAGCTCCTCGCGTCCACCTTGCCGATCACGCTGGAACTAGTCCTCGTCGCGTTCGTCTTCGCCGTCGTCGTGGCGATCCCGCTGGGGGTGATCTCCGCGCTCGCGGAGGGCAAGCTCGCCGACCATCTGGCGCGGATCATCTCGGTGATCGGCGTCTCGGTGCCGGGCTTCTGGCTCGGCCTCCTCCTCATTCGCTACCCGGCGGTGGAATGGGGTTGGTTCCCGCCCGGCGGCTACGTGCCGATGTCGGATGGAATCGGCGCGCACTTCAACTCCATCGCCCTGCCCGCCTTCGCCCTCGGCATCTACTACGTCGCCATCCTGTCGCGGATGACACGCTCCGGCATGATCGAGGTGCTGTCGTCCGACTATATCCGGACGGGCCGGGCGCTCGGCATCGGCCGCGTCCGCCTCCTCTGGTACGCGCTGAAGAATGCGCTCGTCCCGGTCGTCAGTGTCGGCGCGATGTCGTTCGGGTACATGTTCGGCTGGGCGCTGATCATCGAGTACCTCTTCTACATCCCGGGCATGTCCTCGGCGCTCCTCACCGCAGTCGGACAGCGCGATTACCTGACAATGCAGGCGATCGTCTATGTCTTCACGATCATCTTCATCATCTCCAATGCCGGAGCGGACATCCTCAATCGCGCCCTCAACCCGAAGCTCGCGAGTCTCTGAGCCATGGCCCTCACCGAACGCCCTTCGCTTTCGCCCTTCGCTCCGATGGTCGGCGTCCTGTCCCGTTCGGCCCGGCTGATCGGCGCCAACGGAACGACCACGGCCGGTGGCATCATCGTCCTCCTCGTCCTCGCCGCCGCGGTGTTCGCGCCGCTCGTCGCCCCCTACGACCCGGTGCAGGTCGTCATCCAGGACAAGCTGCAGCCGCCGTCCGCCCTGCACTGGCTCGGCACCGACCAGGCCGGCCGCGACATCTTCAGCCGCCTCGTCTGGGGCACGCGCGCGTCGCTGACAGTCAGCCTCTTCGCCGTCGCGATCGGGCTCTTCTGCGGCGTCGTCGTGGGGCTCTTCGCGGCCCACGTCTCGGGCACCCTGCTCGAGCAGATCATCATGCGCATCATCGACGCCATCGCCTCGATCCCGCTCCTCATCTGGGCGATCGCGGTGATCGGCATCGTCGGCGTCGCACCGGTGATGGTGGGCCCGTTCGAGCTGCGCAACACGCACAAGCTCATGCTCGTGATCGGGCTTCTCTATACGCCGACGCTCGCGCGCATCACCCACGCGGTGGCGCAAGGCGAGATGGTCTCCGAATACGTGAAGGCGCGCCGCGTCCAGGGCGCGTCGAGCATCTCCATCATGGTCGGCGACGTCCTGCCCAACTCGATGTCGCCCCTCATCGTGCAGGCGACGCTGCTCGTCGCCATCGGCATCGTGGTGGAGGCGTCGGTCAGCTTCGTCGGGCTCGGTGTGCAGCCGCCGACCCCCTCCTGGGGGGCCATGCTGGCGGACGCCCGCTCCTACGTCTTCTCGGGCGAATGGTGGATGCCACTGTTCCCGGGCCTCGCGATCTCGCTCACCGTCATCGGCTTCAACCTCCTCGGCGACGGTCTGCGCGACATTCTCGACCCGCGCCGTGCCACCGGGGGACTTCTCCAATGACCGCCGCACCGCTTCTCGAGGTCTCGGACCTTCGCGTCTCATTCCCCACCGCCGGCCGCTGGGCCGATGCGGTCCGCGGGGTCTCCTTCTCGGTCGCACCGGGGAGGCGGTCGGGCTCGTGGGCGAATCGGGGTCGGGCAAGTCCGTCTCGGCGTTCTCCATCATGGGCCTCCTCGCCCGGCCGGGACGCGTCAGCGGCGGCTCCATCCGCTTCGAGGGCCAGGAGCTGACCGCCCTCTCCGAGCGGTCGATGGCCGCGATCCGGGGGCGCGAAATCTCCATGGTGTTCCAGGACCCGCTGTCGTCGCTGAACCCCGCGTTCACGGTCGGCCAACAGCTCGTCGACACCATCCGCGCCCACCGGCCCGGCATCGGCCGGCGCGAGGCCCGCGAGCGGGCCGCCGACGCGCTTTCCATGGTGGGCATCGCCGACCCAGGCGCGCGCCTCGGCGCCTACCCGCACGAGTTCTCCGGCGGCATGCGCCAGCGTGTGATGATCGCCCTCGCGATTTCCAGCAAGCCGAAGCTCCTCATCGCCGACGAACCCACCACCGCGCTCGATGTGACCGTGCAGGCCCAGGTCGTCGAACTTCTGGAGACGCTGCGCGAGGAAATGGGGCTCGCGATCCTCTTCATCTCCCACAACCTCGACCTCGTCGCCGAGCTCTGCGACCGCGTCCTGGTGATGTACGCCGGTTCGGTCGTCGAGGAGGGGCCGGTGGAAGCGCTCTTCCGCAGCCCCGAGCATCCCTACACGCGGCTTCTGCAGCGCTGCATCCCCCGGATCGACCGGGCCGAGCCGTTGTGGAGCATCGAAGGCGCGCCGCCTCCGCTCGGCACCCGCATCCCCGGCTGCGCGTTCGCGGACCGGTGCCCCGAGGTCATGGACAAGTGCCGCACGGCCCGCCCCCTCCCGCATGGAACCGCCTCCCATGCCGTCAGCTGCTGGGTGACCCCATGACCACCACGACGACGACCGGCACCCTGGCCCCCGAGGGCCGCGGCGCCGACAAGGGCCGCCAGCCGGCACGCACATCGCTGCCCGAGCCGATGCTGGACCTCGTGCGCATCCGCAAGGACTTCGTGCTCGGGGGCGGGCTCGTCGGGCGCATCACCGGCACGCGCCGCGTGTTCCAGGCGCTCCGCGACGTCTCCCTCTCGGTGCGCAAAGGCGAGATCGTGAGCCTGGTGGGCGAGAGCGGGTCGGGCAAGTCCACCCTCGCGCAGGTCGCCGTGCGCCTGCTCGACGTCGACGGCGGCGATGTCGCCTATCGCGGCGAAGGCGTCACGCACCGCAAGGGAAAGGCGCTGAAGCCGTTCCGCGAAAAGGTGCAGATGGTCTTCCAGGACACCGGCTCGTCCTTCAACCCACGCAAGACCATCGGCCGCGCCCTCGACGAGACATTGCGCCTGCGCGGCGTCCCGCGCGACCGCCGCCAGCCCCTCTCGGTCGCCCTGCTGGAGCGCGTCGGCCTCGGCGACTTCGTGCGCAAGCGCTATCCGCATCAGCTCTCGGGCGGTCAGC
The DNA here is from genome assembly GCF_003258595.1 of Acuticoccus sediminis. Taxonomy (NCBI): domain Bacteria; kingdom Pseudomonadati; phylum Pseudomonadota; class Alphaproteobacteria; order Hyphomicrobiales; family Amorphaceae; genus Acuticoccus; species Acuticoccus sediminis. Next base: position 182,157 of record NZ_QHHQ01000009.1, on the reverse strand, counting down.
GCCAGCGCGCCGCGATCGCCCGCAGCCTCGCGATGAACCCGGAGTTCCTGGTGGCCGACGAACCGGTCGCCTCGCTCGACGTCTCGCTTCAGGCGCAGATCGTCAACCTCTTGATAAGGTTGCGCGACGAGCTGGGGCTGACCCTCCTCTTCATCAGCCACGACCTCGCCCTGGTGAGCCAGATCTCGAACCGCGTCGCGGTGATGTATGCCGGCCGTATCGTCGAGGAAGGGCCGCCCGACACGGTCCTGAAGCATCCCGCCCACCCCTACACTCGCGCCCTGATCGACGCGATCCCCAAGGGGCTCGACGGACGTCGGCGGGGCCTCGCCCGGCGTGACGGCGTCAAACCCGACCGCTCCCTCCCGTCCGCCGGATGCCGGTTCGCGCCCCGCTGCCCGCTCGCCATGGCGATCTGCCGCGACGTGGAGCCCGCCAGCGTGACGATCACCCAGGGGCACCGCACCGAGTGCCACCTTGTGGACGAGGCGAAGGGATATCCGCCCCAGCAGCGCCCCACCCGGTGACCCCTCCGCTCCCACGATCCGAAAGTTCGCCATGAGCTTCCTGCGCCCCGCCACCATCACCATCGATCTCGACGCGCTGGCCCACAATGTCGGCCTCTATCGGCGCGTGGCCGGGTCTTCGACCTTCTTCGCCGTGATCAAGGGCGACGGGTACGGGATCGGGATCGTTGCCGCGGCCCGCACCTGCCTCGCCGCGGGGGCGGACGCCGTCGCACTCGGCAATCCGGACGACGTGGCGGCGTTGCGCCAGGCCGGCATCGACGCGCCGATGCTGCTCTACGCCTCGACCCTGCCGCAGGACGCGGCGGACGTCGCCGCCCTCGGCGTGATGCCCACCATCCACGATCGAGCGAGCCTCGACGCGTTCGCCGCCACGGGGCGCCGGCTCGACGTGTGGGTGAAGGTGGACTGCGGGCTCGGCCGGCTCGGCTTCGCCAGAGGCACCTGGCACGAGGCGTTCGCCGCCCTTGCCGAGGCGAAGACCCTGCGGCTCGCGGGCGTCTACACCCATGTGCGCGACACCCACGACCCCGTCGCCCTCGCCGAGCAAGGCGGCCTCTTCAACGTCGCCTGCGCGGCCGCGAGCGGGGCCGGGTTCTCCGGTTTCTCACGGATGCTCGCATCGAGCCGCGTCGTGCTGGAGCGTCCGGAGTTCCACTTCGACGCCATCAATCCGGGCAAGGGCATGTACGGCTACGGCGATCCGGACTGGGCCTACGCGGACGAAATCCGCCCGGTCGTCGCCAAGGTTGCCGGGCGCGTCATCCAGGTGAAGACGCACCCCGCCGGCACGGTCTTCTACGGCGACAGCGCGCCGCTCGACGTTCCCCGCGTCTCCGCCGTCGTGCCGATGGGCCATTGCGACGGCTTCAATCACCGCCCGCCCTGCGGCGAGGTGATCGTCGCCGGGCGCCGGTGCCCGATCGTCGCCCGGCGCGGCATCGAGCACACGGTCGTCGACGTGACCGGCGTCGATGCCGCGGTCGGCGACGAGGCCGTCTTCATCGGCAGCCAGGGCGCCGAGACGATCACCCTCGCCGAGGTCGCCGCCGTCCTCGGCGTTCACCCGCCCGAACTCATCGCCCGAATCGCCCGCATGGCGCCGCGCGAATACCTCCCCGCCTCCGCCGCTGCCGCCCGGCAAGCCGCGGAATGACATCGGCCGGCCCCGCCGGCTCAGACCTCTTGGAGCTCCAGACATGGCCGAACCCGCCGCCGCCCTGCCGAACGACACCGTGGAGAGCCGCTTCGTCGCAATGACACCGGGCTCCGGCCGTCTGTTCGAACAGGCCCGCTCCCTCTTCCCGAGCGGCATCACGCACGATTCGCGGCATCTCGCCCCCTATCCCCTCGCGGTCGGGCGCGCCAGCGGACCGCGCAAGTGGGACGTCGACGGCAACGAATATGTCGACTACATCGGCGGTCACGGGGCGCTGCTGCTGGGCCATGCCGACCCGGACGTCACCGCCGCGATGATGGCGCAAATCCCGAACGGCACGCACTATGGATCCAGCCATCCCGCCGAAGTCGCCTGGGGCGCGCTGATCCGCGAGCTCATGCCCGCCGCCGAGCGCGTGCGCTTCACCAACTCCGGTACCGAGGCCACCCTGCTCGCCCTGCGCCTCGCCCGCGCCTATACCGGCAAGCCGCGCTTCCTGCGCTTCGCCGGCCATTTCCACGGCTGGCACGACGCGGCGTCCGTCGGCCACCTGTCGCACTTCGATTCCACCTCACCCATCGGCGTGCTGCCGGGCATCGCGCAGAACGTCGTCGTCGCGCCGCCCAACGATGCCGCGCGGGTGGAAGAGCTTCTCGCTACCGACGACGGCATTGCCGCGGTGATCGTCGAGCCCACCGGGCAGACCTTCGGCCGCGTCCCCATCGCGCCGGAGTTCCTGCGCACGCTGCGCGAGCTCACCACGCGCTACGGCGTCCTCCTGATGTTCGACGAGGTCATTACCGGTTTCCGCGTCTCGCCCGGCGGCGCGCAGGTCGCCTTCGGCGTCGATCCGGACCTCACCTCGCTCGCCAAGGTGGTCGCCGGCGGCATGCCCGGCGCGGCCATCACCGGCCGCAAGGACATCCTCGACTTCCTGGACTTCGAAGTAACGGCCGCGCGCGGCGGCGAGAAGATCCGCCATCAGGGCACCTTCAACGCCAACCCGGTCGCCGCAGCCGCGGGCGTCGCGGCGCTGACCAAGATCCGCGACACCGGCGCGTGCGAGCGCGCGAGCGCCACCGCAGCGGAGATCCGCGACGGGCTGAACGCGGTCTTCGCCGCCGAGGGCGTGCCGTGGGCCGCCTATGGCACCTCGTCGGCCTTCCACCTCTTCCTCAACGGCAGGAACCTTCCCATCGACCCGCTCGACTTCGAGCCTGCCGCCTACTCACCGGACGAACTGCGCAGCAACGATCCCGGTGTCGTCAACGCCCTGCGGCTGGCGATGATGTGCGAGGGCGTCGATCTCGCGGGCTGGCCGGGCGGCATCGTCTCCGCTACGCACGGTCCTGCGGAGGTGACGGCGACCGTGGCCGCCGCCCGCCGGTCCATCGCGGCTCTGCGCAGCGACGGCCTCCTTGCCTGAGCCTTCACCCTCGCGGCGGCGCGATTTCCTCCGCCCAGCGCCGCACGAACTGATTTCGGAGCACGAACGATGACCGAGTCCGCATTCGACACCGTAGGCCCCGCCGAATTCAAGAAGGTCGCCGGACGCTGGGCGAGCGGGTGCGCGGTGATCTCGTCCGTCGGCTCGGACGGACATTTCCACGGGGTGACCATGTCGGCCGTCACGTCGCTGTCGCTCGACCCGATGCAGTTCCTCGTCTGCCTCGCCCATTCCAGCCGCACGTTCACGGCCGTTACCGAGAGCCAGCGCTTCGCGATCAACATGCTGGCCGCCGGCCAGCAGGACCTCGCGATGCACTTCGCCAGCCGCCACGACGACAAGTTCGATAGCGTGCCGCACGTCCTTCACGACAAGGTGCCGGTGATCAGCGGCGCGCTCGGCTACGTGGTCTGCAAGGCGGCACGCATTCTGGACGGCGGGGACCACGCGATCATCATCGGCGACGTCGCCCACCTCGGCATTTCCGAAGGTGAACCCCTACTGTACTACGCTGGCCGCTTCGGTCACTTCGTCCACGGCGCCAGAACGTCGGCCCCCGCATTGGCGGGGGCCGACTGAGCGCGACGCGGATGGCTTTGATCGCCCGACGGTTGGAGAAGAACCCGTCAGGCGTGAGTGTGTCCCGACGGCCCGCGAAGTCGCGTGCGGTCTCGCAGCTGGCGAGACTGGCGGCGCGCAGGGCGGAGGGCGCTGGCCGTCCTCAACTCTGACGGTGCGGGACGCAGGACGGAGGGCCGTCGGCGAAGAAGGTCGACGGTACGTGGCGTGCCTCGGTGATGATGACGTTCCGGTCGTCGTCCCAGGCCACCTCCCGCTCCCAGACCAGCGATCCGTCCGGAGCGATCTCCAGAACTCGGCCACGCTCGGCCTCGGTCACGAGGACGTTGCCGTTGGGCAGCGTCTGGTGCTTGCCGCGCTGCCAGGTGTAGAAGCGGGCGTCGTCGCGCAGCGGCACGGCGTCGGTCACGTCACCGGTCGCAGGGTCGACGCGGCGGATGCGCGAGCGGCCGAGTCCGGTCGAGTTGTCGAATACCGTTATCGTGCCGTCGGGTTCGAAGTCCGGGTCGTGCTGGCGATGCCACGGGCCATGACGATACCAGCGCAGCCGCCCTTCGTCGGGCTCGATGACCGCGACCAGATTGAGTTCGCGCAGCGAGATCAGAAGATCGCCTTCCTCGAACATCGGGAAGGCGGGCGCCAGATCGGCGGTCAGGGGCTCGACGTCGTTGGCGTGGAACGGATCGGCACTGAACTGCAACCCGGCTGCGTTCTCGGTGGACGCGTGCATCCCGAAGACGCCCTGCTGACCGCCGCCGGCGTTCAGGATCCGAGTGCGAAGCGGCAGGTCACGGACGACCTCGCCCGTGTTTTCGTCGACCGCCACGATGTCGTCACCGCGCCAGCTCCAGAGCAAACCCTTGTCGTCGCGCGTGATGGAGTGGTGGAACCCGCCGGAGGTGATCCACATTGGCTCGCCGCAGGCATCGATCCGTGCCATCGCGTTGCCGACATCGAAGGTGACGACGAGCGAACCGTCCTCCAGCACCTCCATGCCGTGCAGCATCACGTTCTGGGGTGGATTGCCCTCGGGATCCAGGCGTTCGTAGAAGACCGGCCAGCGATGGACCTGCTTGCCGGCCGCGTCGTAGAGGGTCACGGCGTGAAAGGACTCGTCCTGCGCCGGATTCAGGCCTGCGACGAGGACGTATCCCTCCGCCACCGCGTCCGGCGCGACGACGCGGTACCCGCGTTCGGATCCGGCCGTGGGCCCCTTTGCGTAGGCTTCGACCAGGTGGCGGTTCGGCTCCAGCTTCAGGTCGTTCTTCCAGTGGGCGGAGAGGTCGCGCACCGTCGTCTCCGCGAGGGCGATTTGTGGGCTTGGAAACCAGTCGAGACGCGCCGCGAGGACGCCGTAGACTGTCGCAAGGACGATTCCGGACAACGCGAACACGAAGGGTCCGCGGTTCTGTCCACCGCTACGTGCCATCAGTTTTCCTCGAGAACCGGTATGTCGCGCAGGGCGCGCGCTTTCATTTCGTTGTGGACGCGCTCGGCGCGGGCGATGAGCGGCCCGGGGGCTGCCGGCGGATCCGCCGGCGGCCTCGGCTGCAGGCGTTGCGCCTCACTGGCGAGGAGGTCGGGACGAGTGACATCCAGTCGTTCAGCCAGCACGGGCAGGAGCTGGCCGGGCCGGGCCGACAGCTCGTCGTGGTCGACGAGGAGCACCGACGCGCCGGAGGCGAGCACCGCCTCGTAGGCGTCGCACCAGTATTCCAGCCAGAAGTCCGGGGAGGACGCCCTGGCGGCGTCGGGTGAGCGCCCCGCGAAGGCTATGGGTTTCAGCGTGGCGCCGAACTCGAAGTGTCCGAGGTCGGCCATGTAGCGGCGCGCGAAGGGATCGCGCGCGTGAAGCTCGCTGAAACGCTCGTGCTGGCGCATCAATGACCCGACGTGGGCGAAGGGATGGCGAAACGGCACGACGATGGACGCGTCGGGAAAGAGCCGCTCGATCAGCGCCAGGCGCGCGATGTTGGCGTTGTTCTTCGACAGGTAACGCGTCGCACCCTCGGTGCCGGCGACGATCTTCGCCATGTGCCGCTCGAAGAACGGAGCGAACCCCGCCTTGTCGGCCCCGCGCGCCCAGGGCCGGATCGAGCCGCCGCGATAGTGCTCCGGCCAGAACGCCTTCCAGAGCACCTCCTCGAAGGCTTCGGGGCTGTCGAGGCTGAAGGCGATGCCGTCGCCGTGAGCCCGCTCGCTCGCGCGGCCCGCCTGCCGAAAGCCGCGCGACAGGCGCTGCCACAGGACCGGCGCCAGGACGAAGGGCATATGGCGATAGGTGGCCGAGGCGAATTCCGGCAGCGCCGCCAGAACCTCGAGAAGGATCGTCGTTCCCGCCCGTGGAAGGGATGTCACGAAGACGGGGCGGCGAACCGGTACGCTTTCTCCCGCAAACATCCGGTTCTCGATATCGCCGAGCATCCGCTGTGTGTCGAGCGAGGAGAAGGCGATGCGATGGAGCAGCCGGTCGAGCGCGCCGTAAGGAGCGCCAATGCTGTCGTCACTCTTCATTGCGCATCGATTTTGCGTGTGCGGCGGGGCGACTGGCGCAGCAGGAGCCACACGAGAAGCATGCCGATCGACGAGACCAGGATGAAAGGCCAGCCGGAGCCGACTTCGACGGCCTCGGCGAGGCGGTAGAGCCCGAACGCGGATCCGAGCACGACGACGGCAGCCGCGGCGGCGACGGCGCCGACGCACACGGCCGTGATGGCCAGGAAGCTGCCGAACAGCCGCACGGCCGCGATGCGGATGCGGCGTTCCTTCTCGTCGTCGTCGATGTCGCGCGAGCGCATGACCGCCGCGGCGCCGCCGGCCGTGCTCGCCGCGTCCCGAGCGAGCCCCGCGGCACCGGCGAAGTGCAGCACCGCGACGAACGCCAGGATGCTCGCGGTGAGCATGACGACGATCACTGCGCCGACCCGCGGCCGTCGAGGTCGTCAGCCTCACCGGAGGGACCGGCCGCGCGAGAACCCCTGCCGCGGAGAAGCCGCTTAACCGGGTACCAGACGAACCCGACGATGGCGAAGAGCACGGCCGCGAAGAGCGCGATCACGGTACCGATCGCCGTCAGCCCCGCACCCGGGCCGACGTAGGCGTGCGCCAGGTCGGGCAGCAGCGTCGCGGCAGCGGCAAAGGCGCACACAAGCGTGCCGTTCGCGGCAACACTGTGGCGACGGGATGTGGACGGATCAAATTCTCCGGCGGCCTGGCCTTGCAAGCGTGTCATATGAACTTCCTCCTGCGCGCACACTCTCACCGCGGAAGCGCAGTGGGGCTTTATGTGCTGGTATTCTCGGCCTGCCTGGCTGCGATCGCGGCCAGTACGCTCGCCGAGTCGTGGGCGGGGATGTCTCCGATCTCAGACATTTTCGCGTCGAGCTTCGCCAACATATGGCGGACAACATTGGCTTTTTCAGGGTTATCGAAAACGTTGCACAGCTCGAACGGATCGGCGACGCAGTCGAACAGCTCCCACTCCGGAGGTTCGTCGCCGGCATGCGCACCGGGTTGGCCGAGTGGGTCGTTGTACCAGTAGATGAGCTTGTGACGTTGATCGCGCACGCCGTAGTGCGCGAAGGCGTTATGAATATCGTCCTTGTGCATCCAGTAGCGATGGTAGGCGACATCCTGCCAGTCGGCCGGCACCCGACCTTCGAGAACCGGCCGCAGGCTGCGCCCCTGCATGTAGGACGGGACCGAGACCCCCGCGTAGTCGAGGAAGGTCGGCGCAAAGTCGACGTTGGTCGCGATCGCATTGCCGATCCCCCGGCCGAAGGCCGCCGGATAGCGGATCAGGCAGGGCATCTGGAGCGACTCCTCGTAGATGAACCGCTTGTCGAACCAGCCGTGCTCGCCGAGAAAGAAACCCTGGTCGGACGTATAGACGACGATGGTATTCTCCGCGTCGCCTCTCTCCTCCAGAAGGTCGAGAAGCCGGCCAACGCTCTCGTCGATGGCAACGATCGTCCTGAGGTACCGCTTGATGTATCGCTGGTACTTGAAGCGATCGAGCTCCTCGACCGTCGCAAAGGTAAAAGGCTCTCCGGTATTGCGATCGTAGAGTGTCAGACCCGTCGGGTCGGTGGGCACCTTCCCGTGGTCCGGCCGGCCGGAGTTCTCGTACCAGTAGTGGGCCAGCCCCTCCGGCTCGACGAGGCCGAGATCCTGGTAGGTCATGTCGACGCGAACCCGCATCCGCGCCTCCCGCGCGGCCCTCGCGCGATTGGCATAGTCGTCGTCGAAGGTCGCGGGCATCGAGATCGTTTCGGAGGCGAAGAGTTCGGCATGCCGCGGAGCCGGCGAGAAGCTGCGGTGCGGCGCCTTGTGATGGCACATCAGGAAGAAGGGCCGCTTCCGGTCACGCGCCGTGAGCCAGTCGACGCAGAGATCGGTGATCACGTCGGTGACATATCCGGGAAAATGGCGACCGCCCTGTCGCGTGACCATGCGAGGGTCGAAGTAGTCACCTTGCCCGGGCAGGACGCACCAATCGTCGAAGCCGGCCGGCTCGTGTCGCGGGCCTTCGCCGAGGTGCCACTTGCCGAATATCGCGGTCGCATATCCACGCGCCTGCAGCGCCTTCGCAACGTTGGGCCAGCGATTGTCGAGCAGGGTCTCGAGGGTCGTCACGCCGTTGACGTGGTTGTAGGTGCCCGTGAGGATCGAGGCGCGGCTTGGCGTGCAGATTGAGTTCGTCACGTAGCAGTGGTCGAGCCGCATTCCCTCCAGGGCGATACGATCGATATTCGGTGTCTCGAGGAGACCGGACCCGTATGCGCCGATCGCCTTGGCCGCATGGTCGTCCGCCATGATGAACAGGATATTCGGGCGCTGGTCCATCGGATGTTCCTGGGGACGCCAGATGCCGCAACGTCTATTCGGCATCCTTCTCGTCCTCGCCGGATGATTTCATCCAACTAGTGCGGCAACGTCCCAGGTCGAAACTTGACCAATGCGGCGATTTCGCACACGAGACTGCGACCGCGGCGGCGCAGACGCGCCATGACATCGGCGACGGGGTCGACATTGTCGACCAGACCATCGTGCTTTCGCGTTCGGGCACGCCTCATGCGCGCACCGTGACCATCTCGAGACGCGCGCTTCACCCTGTACGCCTGTCCGTCGCGCCACGTCCGACGCGCCGGCCGGCCGCGTCGGAGAGCGGTCAGGAGGCGACCGCCGGCTTCACCAGTTCGAGCGCCTGTTGCGCGACCGCAGGACCGGCCTCGCCGCCACCGGCGACCTGGACCGTCGGGAACGCGAACCTGATGCCGTTCTCGTCGAACGCCTTCTTGATCATCGCGAGGGCCTTGCGCCGGATGACGAACTGCTCGCCGGGACGCGTCTTCATCTTGCAGCGGAGCTCGACGGCATAGTCTCCGAGCCGGTCGACACCCTGCATCTTCAGGGTCTCGAGGATGTTCTGGGCGAACTCGGGTTCATTCAACAGCTCCTGCCCGATCTGCCGGACGAGCTTCTTCGCCCGCTCGATATCGGAATCGTAGGTGACGCTGATGTTGAACTTCTCGATCACCCAGTCGCGACTCATGTTCTCGACGGCGCCGAGCTCGCTGAACGGAATGACGAAGATCGGCCCGTTCTGGTGCCGCAACCGGATCGAGCGGAGGCTGAACCCCTCGACCGTTCCCTTGTAGGACCCGCTCTGGATGTACTCGCCGACCCGGAAGGCGTCGTCGACGAGGTAGAACATTCCCGCGATGATGTCCTTCACGAGGTTCTGCGCGCCGAAACCGACGGCGACGCCGACAACGCCCGCGCCCGCGATCAGCGGCCCGATCTGGACGCCGAGCGCCGCGAGCGCCATCAGCGCCGCGAACACGAAGATGACGATGAAGACGACGTTGCGGAAGATCGGGATCAGCGTCCGCATGCGCGCGTCCCGGATGGCCGCGGCGGTGCCCGGCTGGGCGATCGAGGCGGCGGAGAGCTCGGCGTTGAGGCCGGTCTTGACGAGTTGCCAGACGAAATCGGCGACGAGGAGGACGACGACGCTCGTGAGCACACCGCTCATCAGGCGGGAGAGCGGCGTCTCGACGCTCGTCATGCGGGCAATGTCGACGCCGCCCACATGCGCCAGCCAGAACGCGGCGGCGACGATGAGGAGGGCTCTCACGCCGCGGTCGACCGTCACCTCGAGGAGCGCACGCCGGGCGGTTGGCGGCGCGGCCGCATCCGGCGGCGTGAGGAGGCGCGAGATCGTCGCGTGGGCGAAGGCGATCGCTCGGGGAAGAACGACCGCCAGCAGCGCGAGCCAGAACGCCCCCCGCATGCCGGCGACCCACAGGAGCCAGACCACGAGCACGAAGATCGTGAGAAGGACACCGACGACCGGCCGCCGCCAGGACGGCGCGAGGGCTTCGGAACGGCGGGGCGGCCGACGCCAGACCGCGGCGAGAGCGATCGCCAGGAGCCCCAGCGCGAGAGCATCGGCCGCGAAATGCCGCACGTCCGTGCTGAACTCGAAGAACAGCATGATCCGCGTGAGGACCGAGCCCCAGACGAGATAGAGGACGAAGGCGGTCGTGTATCGCTGCCAGAACCCGATGGCGTTGCGCGCGGCGGATCGGGGGTCGCGATCGCCCGCAGCGGCGGCGTTGCCCTGCGCCGACGCGAAGAGCGCGCGCATAACCGCGAGCGCCAGCCGGGTGAGGACGATGGCGAGGAGGACGTTGAGCGCGAGTTCCTTGAGGAGCGGCGGCCACTCGATGGCGAGGAACGGCCCGATGCTGGCGGCGGCGAAGACGGCGACCGAAAGCAGCGAGACCATGAGGCGCACACCGGAACCGTCGACGCGTTCAGCGCCGCCGGGCCCTGCCGCTCCGGCCGATACCCGCCGGCGGCCGAGCAGGGCGCGCCTCAGCAGCAACTCGGCTCCCGCCCCGAGGCCCAGTGAGAGGAGAAAGAGCGCGAGCGTGCTGCCGGGTGGATATTGCGCGCGCTCGCGTCGGAACTCGTCGGCCGCGCGCGCCGCTTCGACGGGTACACGGGGCGCCGCCACGGCCATCGCTCGCAGATGCTCTCGCGCGTGGTCGACGTGCCGGGCGATGTCGGACGCAACGCGCTGCTCCTCGCTCTCCGCCGAGGCCGGCTGGGCCGCCTCGGGCGCGCCGGCGGCCTGGGCCTCATGGAGCCATGCCGCCACCGCGGGATCCTGCAAAAGCCGAATAAGCTCCTGCACCGGCGGAGGGGGCGGGCCCGTGGGTTCCGGAACGGCGGCGACCACCGAGCCAATGGCAGCGCATGAAAAGACGAAAAGGAGGACAAGCCTGAAAACGCTCATCGACTTCACCAAACTGACCCAGAGTCAGGCAACGGCGAAAGGAAAATGCCGGGCGCGACGCGGTGGGATCCGCACCGCAAACGCCCGCGTGCCGACACCGCAAACGGCGGTGTCATGGGTACGGATCCGCGTGGCCTTTCGGGGCAGCTCGTCGGTTCGCGCTATGGGCAAGTTATCCGCCGCGCCGGTCCGAAACGCAAGCTTGCGGTACTGCCTCACAACGGATCCGGTGCGCGGCCGGCGATCGAAGGCTCGCCCCTGAGCCGCCGGCGGCAGCCCGTCCCCGCCTCTCAGGACAGCCCGGCGAAGTGGACGAGCGCCCCCGCGACGGCCGCGCCGCCGAGGACCGCGAAGAGAGACACGCGCATCACGAAAACCGCCACCAGCGCGCCGGCCGCGAAGACGGCAGCGATCGGATCGAGGCTCGTGAGGACCGGGACTTCCGTGTCGAGGCCCATCGCGGTCACACGGCGCGTCTCCTCGAAGAGGACGTGCATGGAGAACCACAGCGCCAGATTGAGAACCACGCCGACGACCGCCGCGGTGATCGCCCCGAGCGCCGCCGACAGCGTCCTGTTGCTGCGCAATCGCTCCATGAACGGACCGCCGGCAAAGACCCAGAGGAAGCACGGGACGAACGTCACCCATGTCGTGAGGACGCCGCCCAGCACCCCGGCCACGAGCGGTGGCAGGCCGCCGGGGTCCCGGTAGGCGCCGAGGAAGCCGACGAACTGGGTCACCATGATCAGCGGCCCCGGCGTCGTCTCGGCGAGGCCGAGCCCGTCCAGCATCTCGCCGGGCTGCAGCCAGCCATAGGTGCCGACGGCCTCCTGCGCGACGTAGGCGAGCACCGCATAGGCGCCCCCGAAGGTGACGACGGCCATCGTCGAGAAGAACACCGCGATTTCGCTGAAGACGTTCTTCGGGCCGAGCGCCGCGAGGAGAAGCAGCGTCGGCCCGAGCCACAGGGCGAGCAGGATCGCCGCCCCTGTCGCCGCCTGGCGCCCGCTCGGCCGGGCGTGCGCCGGAACGCCGGTGCCGAGCGCCGTCAGCGCATCGTCGACCCGCGGCCCGCGCGTCGCACCGTGCCCGCCGCCCCCGGCGGCAGGCCCCGCCCGCGCGAGGACGATGCCTGCGACTGCCGCCGCCGCGATGATCAGCGGAAACGGCACGCCGAAGGCGAAGATCGCGACGAAGGCCAGCGCCGCGATCGCGACCATCGCCGGCCCCTTGAGCGCCCGGCGCCCGATCCGCACCACCGCCTGAAGGACGATCGCGAGCACCGCCGCCTTGAGGCCGTCGAACAGCCCGGCGACAGGGCCGACATTGCCGTAGAGCGCGTAGACGACCGACAGCGCCATGATCGTCACGGCACCGGGCAGGACGAAGAGGATGCCGGCGACGAGGCCGCCGATCGTGCGATGCATCAGCCAGCCGACGTAGGTCGCGAGCTGCTGCGCCTCGGGACCGGGCAGGAGCATGCAGAAGTTGAGCGCGTGCAGGAAGCGGTCGTCGCCGATCCAGCGCTTCTCCTCGACCAGGATGCGATGCATGACCGCGATCTGTCCCGCCGGTCCGCCGAAGGAGAGGAGCGCGATCCGCGTCCATACGGGCAGCGCCTCGGCGAGTGTGGGGAAGGTTCCCGGCGCGCGCGGCACCGCCTCGCTCTCGACCGCGCTCATGCCGGCACGACCTTGTTGGTCGGCCAGTTGTGCGTCTCGTCCACGGCGTCGCGGCACCAGCGGTAGAATGCGTCGTAGACGAGGAGCCCGGCCTCGAGCTGCTCGAGGTCGTCGGCGAACATGCGCGACAGGCCCAGCGACACGGCGAGGAGACCGGCGGCCTCGGGCGCGAGGTCCATCCGCGCGGTGTCCGCCCCGCGCACGATGGCGGCGAGCCGCGCGAGCGGCGGTGTCGCGAGGCCGAGCTCCTCGATCATCGTGTCGAACGAGCACTGCTCGCCGCGGTGGCTCCAGTGTACGCCCTCGACGTCGAACGGGGCGGCCCCGAAGCGCTCGGCGACCGCGCCGACCTCGGACGGCGCGACGAACAGGATGACCGCCGCCGGATCGACGAAGCGCCGGATCAGCCACGGGCATGCGATGCGGTCGATCTTCGGCCGCGCCCGCGTTACCCAGACGGTCCGACCCCGAGCATCGCGCGCCGGCAGCTTCGCCTCCGGCACGAGGGGCAGGCCCGACGCGCGCCAGGCCTCGAACCCGCCCTCGAGGACCTCGGCAGGCGTGCCCTCGTGCCTGAGCCAGGCAGCGACCCCATGGCTGAGCTTCAGACCCTGCTGGCAGACGATGACGGCCGGCGCGCCGGCAGCCTCCGCCGCCCAGCCTGCGACCTGGAGCGCGGGCCTCCGGCGGGCGCCGGGGATCAGGCCGGGTTGAGCCGCGAAATCGTCGTCCGTGCGGACGTCGACAATGACCGGGCAACGCGGTGTGCCCACGAGACGGCCGAGCTTGTCGGCAGAGATCATATTCGGCGCAGACATAAATGCGTTCCTTCCCGAATGCGGGGGATATTGCGGAACGCGATGCTTGGGCTGGCGCCTCGTGGGGAGATCGCAGGTCCCCATCTGGCTATGGAGCCACTGCGGGATGCCGCGGTCAAGACCTGTCGGAGCGGCTTGCCGCGGGAGGTGGCGACCTTGCGCGAGGGGACCGCCCCGACGGGGAGACAAGCCCTTGGAACGGAAGGCGACGGCGGCGCCGGCCCGTGCCGGCAACGTCCTCGACTGAATCGTCGCAGAGGTGGCGGCATGGAGTTGACCGGGTGGAACGACGGCTCCCGCGCATCGGCGCCACTCGCGAGCCGCCCCGGTCGAGGATCCCGGTGTCAGGCGTCGTAGACGAGGAAGCGCCGTGGCCTCGGGGCGGTCGTCAGCGCCTTGTCGGATTGGCGCAGCTTGCGGGCGACGCTCTCCTCGATCTCGTCGGCGATGCTCTTGATCTGCCCGACCAGGGTTTCGACCTCCGCCCGGTCGAACTGGTCGGACGGGACGACGAAGACGACACTCCCCAGCACCCGCCCCTCGCTGTCGTGAACCGGCGCGGCCACGCCGACGAGACCCTCGAACACCTCGGCGTGGGTGATGCAGTAACCGGCGCTGCGGATGTCGGCCAACGTCGACAGGAAGGTGTCGCGGTCCTCGCCCAGCCCGTCCTGGGCGATGCGGGTCTCGTTGTAGGCGTAGATGTTCTTCAGCTGCGACGGCGAGAGGTTGGCGAGGATCACCTTGGCCATCGCGCCGCGGAAGATCGGCATCGAACGGCCGGGCTTGTACAGCTTGACCATCGCCGGGTCGGAGCAGGCGAAATCGGTACACAGCACCTTGTCGCCATAGTAGCTGCACAGCATCACGTTCATGCCGAGGTCCTCGGCATAGTAACGGATGAGATGGCGGGCCGATCCGAACAGGGGATCGTTCTCGCGCTTCAGCATCTCGAGCTCGATCACCCGCGAACCGATGATGTAGGTCCCGCCACTCGCCGGGGTCAGCAGACCCGCCCGCGTCAGGGCCTGCAGATAGCGGTAGGTGCTCGCGCGCGAGGAGCCGCAAAGCTCCGCCGCGCGGGTCACGTCGAGGCTGAGCGTCGTCTCGTCGAAGCCGTTGAGAATGGACAGCATCTTGTCGAGGCTGTTCATCTTCGCATCGTCGTGCTCTCCCCCCACGCCACGCCTCCCGTTCATCATCTGCCCGTCAGGAACGCCGCGGGCACCATTACGATTTCCGGGAAGATCAGCAGGAGAGCAAGAACGAGAATCTGCGCGGTGATGAACGGCCAGACCCCCCTGATGACGCGCGGCAGCGAGACGCGCGATACACCCGACACGACATTCAGCACCGACCCGACCGGGGGCGTCAGCAGGCCGACCGCACCCGCGATCATGAACATCACTGCGAAGTAGACCGGGTCCACCCCGGCGGCCTTCGCCGCGGGAAGGAGCACCGGGACCAGGACGAGGATGATCGGAACCATGTCCATGGCACACCCGACGACGAGGACGAGGAGTACGACCACGACCATGAGGCGCGTCGGATCGTCGGCGAAGGGGGCCACGAGGCTCGCCACCTGGTCGGTCAGTCCGGCGATGGTGATCATCCAGCTGGAGACGACCGCCGCGGCGACGAGGAACATCACCATGGCCGTGGTCTTGGCGGCCCGCAGGAACACGTCGAAGAGGTCCCGCACCGCCAGTTCGCGGTAGATCACCATGGCGACGAAGAGCGCGTAGACGGCGGCGATCACCCCCGCCTCGGTCGGTGTGAAGACGCCCATGCGCAGGCCGACGAGGACGATCACCGGCAGCATCAGGGCCCAGATGCCGGCCCGCGCCTCCCGTGCGACGGTGCGCAGGGGAACCCGCTCGAGGGTCGCGCTCTCCTCCCCGCGCGATACGAGGAACCACGCGCCGGTCAGCGCCGCGCACATGAGGATGCCCGGCACGATCCCGGCCATGAAGATCTGCGTGATGGAGATCTGGCCCACCACGCCGATGAGGATGAAGCCGATCGACGGCGGGATGATGAGCGCGGAGATGCCGGCCGAGGCGATGAGGCCGGCCGAGCGCCCGCTGTCGTGCCCGGCCCGGATCATCATCGGCACGAGGATCGCCGCCAGTGCCGCCGCGTCGGCGGCCGCCGATCCGGAGAGGCTCGCGAGCACCGCCGCGGCCAGGATCGCGACGTAGCCGAGGCCGCCCCGCACGTGTCCGACGGCGGCGACCGACAGGTTGACGATGCGTTTCGACAGGCCCCCGGCGTTCATGATCTCGCCCGCCAGCATGAAGAAGGGGACCGCCATGAGGGGGAAGCTGTCGGCTCCGTTCAGCATGTTCTGGGCGACGATCTGGGCGTCGAAGAAGTCCAGATGCACCATCAGCGCGATGCCGGTCATGATCAGCGCATAGGCGATCGGAATGCCGATCGCCATACTGGCGAGGAGCACCGAGAGGAAGATCGCGAGGGCCATGTCAGCGCCGCCCGGCTTCGGCGACCGCGATGACCTCCTCGTCGACGATGACGAGGTGGTCGAGGCGGCCGGCGAGTATGAGATAGAGACGCGCGGCGAGGAGCACGGCGGTCGAGACCCCGAACACGAGGCCGATACCGAAGAAGAGGGACTGGCTGAGGCCCGTGGCCGGCGCGAAGGTGTTGAGGTTCACCTTCGTCAGCGTCCAGCTGCCGTGGATGATGAGCCAGGTGGCGTAGAGCATCAGGGCGTGCGCGAGCGCGAGGCACGCCTGACGCAGCCGCCGCGGGAGGGCGTTGACGACGAAGTCGATCCCGAGGTGACCATTGTCCCGCAGGACGATGATGGCGCCCGCGAAGATCATCCACACGAACAGCCAGCGCGAGAACTCTTCGGCCTCCGTGATCCCGGAATTGAAGACGTATCGCAGAACCACGTTGCCGAAGACCAGCGCGACCATGCCGGCCAGGCACGCCACCACGAAGATCTTCAGAAGCAGAAAATAGAACTGAACGAGTCGCGCCACGGCCTCCCCCTTCTTCGTTGTTTCGAGGCGCCGCCTCAGTCCGGGCGCCGGTATCCCGCCAACGTGCTGTCATCGACGTCCGGCAGGTTGACGACGATGTTGTCCGGGGTACGGCAGGTCAGCCAGACCAGGGGCTCGGTCGTGCTCATGTTCACTTCCACATGCGGCATGTGCGGCGGCACGAAGACGAAATCGCCGTCCGTCATGTCGACGTACTCGCCATAACCGTCGCCGTAGTAGATGCGGCCGTGACCTTTGAGGACGTAGCCGCCTGTCTCCGCCTCGCCGTGATGGTGCGGCGGGGAGCGGAAGCCGGGCTCGTTGGAGACCTGGCCGAACCAGATCCGCGTGGCGGGTGTGTGCTGCGGGCTGACGCCGGAGCGCCGGACGCAGTCGCCGGACTGACCGGTGTTCGTGTCGAGCGCGTTGCCGCGGGTGACGACGGGAATGACGGGCTCACTCATGGATCGAAATCCTCCTGGGATGGAAACGGTGGCGCCGCCGGGCCTCGGCGGCGCCGGTGCTCGGTCAGTTCATGTGCATGCCGCCGTTCACGTCGATCGACGTGCCGGTGAGGTAGGACGCCATGTCGGACGCGAGGAAGAGGCAGACCGAGCCCACCTCGGCGGGATCGCCGAAGCGGCCGAGGGGGATGTTCGGCATGACACGCGCGGTCGTCGCCTCGTCGTAGAAGTCGCGCGTCATCTGGGACATGATGACCCCCGGATTGACCGCGTTGACGCGAATGCCGTCCGCCGCCACATCCCGCGCCACGGACTTGACGAGGCTCGCCACCGCGCCCTTGGAGGCGGCATAGTGGGGGCCGCCCATCAGCCCTCCCCCGCGCTGGGCCGCGATCGAGGCGATGCAGATGATCGACCCGCCCTTCCCCATCAGCGGCAGCGCCTGCTGGGTCATGACGAGCGTGCCGCGCAGGTTGACGTCCATCACGGCGTCGTAGTCCTCGCGGGTGATGTCGCGCGTGCGGCGCGGCTGGGTGATGCCCGCGTTGTTGACGAGGATGTCGAGCCGCCCGGAGGTCTCGCGCACATGGTCGAAGACCTGACGGGAGGTCTCGGGCGAGCGCACGTCCGCGGCGATACCGGTCGCGCGGTCGCCGAGGCTGGCGGCCGCCTCGGCCACCTTGCCCGCGTCGAGGTCGACGACCACCACGCGGGCGCCCGCCGCGACGAACACCCTCGCGGTGGCAAAGCCGATCCCCGCGACCGACCCCGCGCCGGTCACGATCGCAATCTTATCGTCGAGCAACATCAACGTCAGTTCCGGATAGTTGTCATGTCTGGATGAAGCCGGGCGGCTCGCGCCGCCGGTCCGGGCCGGGGCGGGCGGCCGTGCGCTCCCCCGTGCCCCTGGTCGGGCGTCAGTCGGCGGTCGCCGAGGCGTCGAGCTGCTTGTAGAACGCGCTGACGATCTCCGGGTCGAGGCCGCCGTTCACCTTGTCCTTCACCGGCTGGACCGCCTCGCGGAAGGCCTCGAGATTTGCCTCAGAGATCTCATCGATCTGCATTCCCTTGTCCTTCAGGAACTGAAGGGTCTCGCCCGCCTGGTCGTTGATGATCTGGCGGTTGTACTGCGAGGCTTCGGCACAGGCCTCCTGCACCGCGCCCTTCTGCGCCTCGTCAAGGCCGTCCCAGAACTTCTTGCTGGCGTAGACGACCGAGATCGTCGTGAAGTGCTTCGTCTCCGTCAGGTAGTCCTGCACCTCGTAGAAGGAGGTCGAGCGGGTCACGTCGTTGGCGATCTCGTTGCCGTCGATGGCGCCGGTCTCGAGAGCGGTGAAGGTCTCCGGATAGGGAAGCGGGGTCGGGTTGATGCCGAGCGCGGCCAGCGAATCGATGTAGACGCCGTTCTGGATCGTGCGCACGCGCAGCCCCTTGACGTCCTCCAGCTTGGTCACCGGCCGCTTGTTGTTGGTGATGTTGCGGAACCCGTAGTCCCAGAAGCAAAGGCCCTTGAGGTTGGCCGGCTCCAGCTTGGCGAGGATCGTCTCGGAGACGGGGCTGCGCGTCACGTCGTCCAGCTGCTCGTAGCTGGCGAACTGGAACGGCAGGTTGAAGAGGTTGAACTCCGGGACGAGCGCGGCGAGGCCGGCCGTCGTGGTCACCGCCATCTCGATGATGCCGCCCTGAGCGGCCGAGATGGAATCGATCTCGTTGCCGATCTGCGCGGCCGGGAAGGCGCGAACCTTGACCGCCCCGCCGGACTTCTCGGTCACCAGTTCGACGAAACGGTCGACGGTCTGCCCCATCGTGCTCTCGCGGGCGACCGGGTAGCTGAACTTCGCGGTCTGCGCCGACGCGGCGCCGCCCGACAGCGTGCCGGCGAGGGCGAAAGTCGCGACGGCGGCCAGGGCCCGCGCGCGATGCGGAAATGCCTTCATTAGCAGTCCTCCCGATGTTGTTTGCCGGCGCATCAAGGCCGCCGGCTTGGATTCATAGAATATCGCATTGTGATATTTGTCAAACGTCGTGTCGGATCAAATCCGCTCTTCAGCCGCCAGCCGCATCCGGCTTCAACTGCCAACACCTTGCGCAACCTCGGGTGAGAAGTGATATTTATACCCCTGATATTTGATGGAAATCCGTGCATCTCGACCCAACAAGGAATGCCTCCACAGACCTCACCCGCGGCGCGCCGGCTCACGCCTCCTCACCATCGAAACTCATAATATGAGATAATTTGACAGGCATGGCCGATGTCGATAATCGCCTGAGACGACCCTGGAGCGAGCGAAGCGGCGGAACGGATCATGACAGCGGCCACAACCTTCGACCTGACGGGCCGGCGCGCCGTCATCACCGGCGGCGGCGGGTGCATCGGCGCCGCCGTCGCGGAGCGGATGGCGGCGCTCGGTGCCGACGTCGAGGTGTGGGACCTCAAGGCTCCGGACGAATGGGCGACACGCTCGCGCATCGTCGATGTGACCGACGCGGAGGCGGTGCATCGCGCCATGGATGCTGCGGCGGCAAAGCTCGGCGGTCTCGACGTCCTCGTCTGCGCGGCGGGGATCACAGGGCCGACCCGTCCAGCCAGCACCTACTCCGCGGCGGAGTGGCGCCGCGTCCTCGACATCAACCTCGACGGGACCTTCTACTGCGTGAACGCCGCGTTGAGGCACATGGAGCCGGACCGGCGGAGCGACATCGTCTGCCTCGCCTCGATCGCCGGAAAGGACGGCAACCCGGGAATGGCGGCCTATTCGGCGGCCAAGGCGGGCGTCATCGCGATGGTGAAGTCAATCGGCCGCGAGCTCGCCCTGACGCAGATCCGCACACACGCCATCGCCCCTGCCCTCATCGAGACCGGGCTCCTCGAGCAGATGGATGCCGCGACCGTTGCCGCCAATCTGGCGAAGATCCCCATGGGCCGGGCCGGGACCCCGGGCGAAGTGGCGGAGCTGGCGGCGTGGCTGATGTCGTCGGGCTGCTCGTTCACGACCGGCGCCGTGCATGATCTGTCCGGCGGTCGCGCGACCTACTAGAGCAGCGCTCGCGATCAGGGAATGGGAGAGACGGGCATGACCAAACTCGAGAACCGCTGCGCCGTCGTCACGGGCGCCGCCCGCGGACAGGGCCTTGCCGAAGCGACGCTCCTCGCCGAGCACGGCGCCAGCGTCGTGATCTGCGACGTGCTGGTAGACGCCGGGGAAGCCACGGCGCGCAGCCTGCGGGACCGGGGCCTCGCCGTGACGTTCGCGCCGCTCGACGTCGCGTCCGAGGCGGACTGGAAGCGCGTCGCCGACGATGTCGGGCGCGCGCAGGGCCGGCTCGACATCCTCGTGAACAACGCCGGCATCATCAACCGCACCTCGATCCGCGATACCGAGCCGGGAGCGTGGCGCCGCCTGATCGACATCAACCTGACCGGCGCCTTCCTCGGCATCCGTCAGGTGGCGGACCTGATGGCGGCGGGCGGTGGCGGCGCCGTGGTGAACATCTCGTCCAACTCCGGCTTCTCGGCGCACTACGATCCGGCCTACACGGCGAGCAAATGGGCCCTGCGCGGCCTCACGCGGGCGGCGGCGATGGAGTTCGCCCCTGCCGGCATTCGCGTCAACGCGGTCTGCCCCGGCCTTGTGCTGACCGATCTCAACACCGCTGCGCCGCACCTGAAACCGATGATCGACATGACGCCGCTCAAGCGGGGCGCGACGGTGGAGGAGATCGCCCATCTCGTCCTCTACCTCGCCAGCGACGAGGCCGCCTTCATCACCGGCGAGGACTTCCTCATCGACGGCGGTTTCATCGCGGGCGCCGGCTACCGCCGCGTCTCGGTGGAGGCCGGCCTCTATCCCGACGAGCGCACCTGAGCGACCGCCCGGGGGAGGCCGCCCGCGGGCCGGCACCAGGGATGCCGCGCCCCGGCACCGCCCGAGCCGTCCAGGACGCGGCACCGGCGACGATCAGGTCCGGAACGGAGCAGCCCTCGCGTTGCGTCCGGGCCGCTCCGCTCAGCCCGGGATGGCGAGGACGTCCCGGTGCTGCAGCGGCGCGTCCTTGATCCAGACGGTTGCGCCGTCGGCACCGACCCGGGCGATCAGCGGGTGACCGGCCGGCAGCCGACCCCAGCTCTGCGGTTCCAGGGTGTCGCCCTCGGCCATGACGCCGCCGGCCACGACGAGAAACTCGAGACCGCGCGTGTTCTCCACCGTCACCGTCGCGCCGGGGACCCACTCCTCAAGGACGACCCGCTCGGCGCCATCGTCGAACAGCAGACGCGCGGTCCGTGCCCCCTCGCGCACATCGGTCCGCTCCCCTTCGCCGGGGGCGCGCACGACCTGCTCCGTGTCACCGGCGCGAAACTGCCAGAGACGCACGAAGATGGTACAGCCGTCCTCGGCTGCCGGCTTATGCGCCGTGCCGGGCGGATTGCGGAAGTAGCAGCCGGCGGGATAGTCCCCGTGCTCGTCCTGGAACGTCCCGTCCAGCACCAGGATCTCCTCGCCGCCGTGGTGCGTGTGGCTCGGGAAGGCGCTACCGGGTGCGTAGCGGACGATGGACGTGGCGCGGGCAACCTCCTCCCCCTCGCGATAGAGCATCCGGCGATCCACGCCCGCTGAGGGACTGGGAACCCAGTCGTGTCGGGCGGCATGGACGATGACCGGTGTACCGAGATCGTCGTTGATCTGCATTTTCGGTGTCTCCAAAATCCGGGCGGCCCGCGACGTCCGTTCACCGGGACCGCATCGGCCCGGCCCCCCGGCCTCGATCGCGCGGTATCGTTTCGCCCCCGGGAGCGCCCCTGCCGGCGCGCTGAAACGCGGAGCTTACCCGCGCGGCGGACGCTCGGGTCGGCCGCGTCCGATGGCCACCTCACGAACCCCGTCCGGTACGTATAGCACCGCCGCGCGACCCGTGTCCCTCGGTGCCGGGGACGGCAACGCCAGCGCCTGAGCCCCCCTCGGGCCCGGGTGGCGGTTCCGGCACAGTGGGCCGACGACGGCGGTGTCGCCCGGTCGCGGGAACGGATCGACGGGTCCGCCTGGAGGACATCGCCGCCCACCCGAAACGGGCCGGCCGCGACGCGATCCGCGCGACTGCCCCAGTGGCCGCCGGGGCTCCGCCGGGCCGCACGGTCGCGGAAGGCCTCGAGGTCCTTTACAAGGACGTGCGCGTCTTGCTCCCGTAGTAAGAAGGGAAATTCCGCCGTCTCGGCGAACGGATATCGTCACGGCCTGGACCCCGGGCGATCGTCTCGGCGAGGCATGGCGGAGGCGCCGACCGGTCCCGAGGGTGCTGCCTCCCGCTGACCCGGGACCGGCCGCCAGGTGCTGCCAAGCGACGCGAGGGATCGCCAATGATCGAGTTCTTCCGGCATCCGCTCGAGATTGCCACGTCGCGCCTGTCGGAGGTCATCCTCCTCTTCCTGATGCCGTTCATCCGCGAGGACGTGGCGATCGTCGCCGGAAGTCTTCTCATCGTCGAGCATCGCCTGCCGCAGGGGCTCGCCTTCGCGAGCCTCTACGCCGGCATCGTCGCCAGCGACGTCGCCCTCTTCGGCCTCGGCAGACTGGCACAGCGCAGCCTCTGGGTCCGGCGCCTCATCGCTCGGCCCGGAATGGACCGTCTCGGCGAATTCCTGCGCGCGCATTCCGTCACCGCGATGGTCGCCGCGCGCGTGCTCCCGGGTCTCATCGCGCCCGTCTATGTCGGCTGCGGCCTCTACGGCGTGCGCTGGGTGGTCTTCGGCGTCACGACCCTCGCGAGCGCGGCCGTCTACCTCGTCGTCCTCCTCTGGATCACCACGCAGTTCGGCGAGGGGATCCTGTCCCGGGTCGGCTACTGGTCATGGATCGTCGCGCTCGTCCTCGTCACCGTGTCCATCGGCTGGATGCGGACGCCGCCGTGGGGTTTCCTCCTGCGTCTCGGCCGCTCCGGGCTCGGCGGCCTCCGCGCGCGCGGCCGCGCCGTGTTCGGCGCCGCCGCCAGCCACGGCGGGATGCCGCCGCTCAAGAGCCGCACCATCGCCCGCGCCGAACGGATCCCCACGCTGATCTTCTACGCGCCGCTCGCCGCGCAGTGGATCTGGCTCTCGCTGCGCTACCGCAGCCTCTCCCTGCCGACCGTCGCCAACCCGCGGATCGAGGTCGGCGGCCTGTGGGGCGAGTCCAAGGGCGCATGCCTCGACATGGTGTCCGGAAGCGAACGTCGCTGGCTCGCCCGGTACGTCACGCTCACCCGGCGCAAGGGGGCGAGCGCGGAGGAGGACGGGCGAAACGCGCTCGCCCTCGCCCGGGAGAACGCGCTGGACTACCCCCTCGTCGCCAAGCCCGACATTGGCTGGCAGGGTTATGGCGTGCGCCGTGTCGGCTCCGAGGATGAGCTTCTGGAGTACGTCGCCGCCTTCCCGGACGACGCGACGCTGATGCTTCAGGAACTGGTGAACTGGGACGGCGAGGCCGGCGTCTTCTATGCGCGGGGCGCCGACGAGGCGACCGGCCGCATCCTGTCGCTGACGCTACGTTATTTCCCCCACGTAACCGGCGACGGCACGAGGCCGGTGCGCGACCTCATCCTCGAAGACCGGCGGGCCTCCTGGAAGGCGGGCGCACACTTCGGGCTTCAGGGCGCGCACGGCGGCCTTTCGCCGGAGGAGCTCGACCGCGTCCCGGCGCCGGGGGAAATCGTCCGCCTCGCCTTCATCGGCTCGATCCGGGTGGGCGGCAACTATCGCGACGCGAGCGAGCACATCACGCCGGCGCTCACGGCGCGCTTCGATGAGATCTCGCGCTCCATGCCGGAGTTCCACTACGGCCGCTACGACATCCGCTTCGCCTCGCTCGACCGGCTGGAGGCGGCGGAGGACTTCCGCATCATCGAGATCAACGGCGCCGGCGGAGAGGCGATCAGCGTGTGGGACCCCGAGACCCCTCTCCGCCAGGTCTACGCCCGGCTCTTCGAGCACCAGCGCCTGCTGTTCGAGATCGGGGCGGGCAACCGGTCGCGCGGCTGGAAGCCGGCCGGGCCGTTGGCGATCCTCAACGCGGCACGTCACCAGAGCCGCCTCGTCACCCGCTACCCGCCGTCGTCCTGAGCGACCGCGACGCTTCCTCCGCCGCCCTGATGGACTATCTATGCGGGATGGGCGCCTATCCGGGACGGGACACACGCGGGAGGCCGGCGCCCGAACCACGACGGATCGCGGAAGGACGACGCCGATGGCGCGCGAGGAGGCCGGACGCCCGGGACTGCCGGACCGTGGTGCGGACCACGGCGCCCCGGTCGCATTGCCCCCGTCGAGCCCGGTGGCCGGGCTCCGGCGCGGCGGACGCGTCCTGCGGATGGGCCGCGCGATCCGCGAGCAGGTGCAGGCCGCCACCGGCATCGGCCTCTCGACGCCTGGGACCCGGCGGCTGCAGCCGCGCCGCGCGACGCGTCCCGGCTGCGGCGCGGAACCGCCGATCAGCTTCCTGTCGGCCGGCGGCCCGGGTGGCCGGCGCGTCGTCTTCATCCACGGCACACCGGGCGACGCGTCGGACTGGTTGCCGCTTCTGGCGAACGCGCCCGACGGTCAGGAGCGCATCGCGATCGACCGGCCGGGCTTCGGCCGGAGCGGCCCCGGCCGGCCGGTGGTGAGCCTCGCCGAGCAGGCGCACGCCGTCGCGACGCTTCTCGGAACCGGGGCGGAGCCCGCCGTCGTCGTCGGTTCGTCCTACGGCGGCCCGGTGGCGCTTCGCCTCGCCGCCGATGAGCCGGAGCGTGTCGCGGGCGTTCTCCTCGTGGGCGCGGCGGCCGATCCGGCGCGCGAGCACATCCACCCGCTCCAGCGGCTCGGTGCCACGAAGATCGTCGCCGGTCTCCTTCCCCGCGCGCTCGCCCACGCGAACGCGGAGCTGATCGCCCTGCGCGACGAGTTGAAGGCGCTCGAACAGCGGCTGGCGCGGATTCGCGCGCCGGTGACCATCCTTCAGGGGATGCGCGACACGCTGGTCCCGCCGGAAAACGCGGCCTACCTCGTCGAGCGGCTGACGGGCTCCATCGCCAGGCGCGCCATGCTGGTGGAGAACGCCGGACACTTTCTGCACATCCTGCGTCCCGAGATCGTCGAGACCGCGCTCGAGCGGCTGCTGGCCGAACCGCAGACGCCCTGAGCGATCCTCGCCGCGCGGGCGGCGAGGCGCCCGGCGGGCAGACGGTCAGTCGCCGAGTTCGCGGTCGAGCAGCGCGCGGGCCGCGGCGGCGTCGAAGGTCCCGGTGCGGCCGATGAGGACGAGTTCGACGCCTTCGACCGGCCGCGGCGCCCTCTGCAGGCTGGCGCGGCGGCCGACGAGCTGGAAGACGTAGCTGCCCTCCGCCCGCCCCCGGACCGACAGCAGGCCCTTGGCGCGCACCAGAGCGGGCGCGAGCTGCTGGATGACGGACTGGAACCGGTCCAGCGCGACCGGCGCCGCAGCCGTCCATTCGCAGGTCACGAAGTTCCCGTCGTCGCGGTGTGGATCGCCGGCGCGCGGGGGCAGATGGCGGTCCCGTGCGAGGCCGCTGAACAACACCTCCGGCGGCACCCCGTCGTCGGCGGACGTGCCGAAGACGACCTGCTTGCCCATCCCGGCCAGCCGCTCGCCGAGCGCACGGACGGCGTCGGGCCCCGCCGCCTCCGCCTTCGAGACGACGACGAAATCGGCAAGGCGGAGCTGCGCCTGCCAGAGGGGATCGCCGGCATCGTGCTCCTCGGCATCGACCACCGCCACGATGCTGTCGAGCCGGATCGCTTCGCCCAGCACCGGATCCAGCAGCGCCTCGAGGATACCCCGCGGGTCGGACACCCCGCTCGCCTCGATGACGATCCCGTCGAGCGGCCTCCCGATGGACAGGACGAGCCGGATCGTCCGCAGCAGGTCGCCCTGCAGCGAGCAGCAGATGCAGCCGTTCTTCAGCCCGTAGACCGGCCGCCCACCGGCGGAGAGGAGGCTCTCGTCGATGTTGATCGCGCCGAAGTCGTTGACGACGGCGGCCAGCGCCCGGCCGTGATCGCCGGCCAGCAGGCCGTTGATGAACGTCGTCTTCCCGGCGCCGAGTGCCCCCGTCACGAGGACGACCGGAACGGTGTCCGCCCCGCTCATCACGCTTCGGCCGGACGGCGCAACGCGCGCCCCGGCCGCGCCTGCGGGTCGAGCCGCCCGCTCCGGATCACCGGCGTTCCCCCGACCAGCATGGTTTCGACCCCGCGAGCCGGCGCGGTCATGTCCGAGAAGGTGGCGCGATCGGCGATGTCGTCCGGGTCGAAGGCGATGATGTCCGCGTCGCAGCCGACCTGCACCCGGGCTTTCCGGCGCATGGCCGGAAGGCACCCTTCGAGGATGCCGGCGGGGATGGTGGTGCACTTGGCGAGCGCCTCCCGCAGGCCGATCTCGCGGCGCTGGAACGAGTACTGCGACAGGAAGCGGGTGAACGTCCCGGCCGAGCGGGGATGTGCGGACAGGTCCGCCGGCAGGGGCCATTGCGCGCCGCGGAAGATCGAGCCGTCGGGAGCAACCCACGGCATCGCGTCGGACGCGATGGCGCCGCCGGGGAAGAGCACCGAGAGGTCGAGGAGATCGCGGTGCGCGGGATTGTCCTCGACATCGAGGAAGTGCCACGCGACCAGCGACCCGGGATCCTCCTCCCGCGCCGCGATCACGTCGCCGGGGCCGGTCATCTGGTGCCGGTTGTGGATGAGCTCGATGCTGTCGTACCCGGTCCCCGTGCGCTGCACGAACCCCGGCTCGACGAAGAAGGCGGCCGACACGACGGTCGACCCGGTCCCGTACGGATAGGCCTCCACCGTGATGGCGAGGCCCATCGCCTGCGCCTTGAGGAGCAGGTCCCGGCAACGCGCGATATCCTGCAGCGACGTCGAGTTGAGGTGGCAGATGTGCATGTGCGCGCCGGTCGCCGCCGCGTACCCGATGATCCGCAGGTACGACTCCTCGGAGCTCTGCGGGTCCACGTTCGACATCCACGGGATGTGGGTGAAGGTCGGCACCCCGGTCCGCGCGGCGATATCGCAGATGCGCGACATCTCCTTCACCCCGGCGCCGGGCGCGTAGCCGTTCGGGATCCCGATGCCGATGCCGCCCGCCGCGAGGCCGTCGGCGACGACGGCGCAGATACGCTCCACCTGGTCATGGGTGGCCGTTCCGCTCGACCACCCGCCCTCGTCCGCCGCGCCCTGCCCCATCATCTCCATCGGATGGAGGGCGGGGTCGGGCCGGATCCCCGCCATCACCGCCTTCCGGGCGAAGACCCAGGAGACGGCGGCACCGTAGTGGAGCGCCCTCCCCCGAGCCGCCTGCCGCTCGTACCAGTCCGCCACCGGCAACACGCCGACCTCGAGCTCGAGCGAGGTCGTCACGCCGTCGAAGGCCTGCATCCAGTCGGCGGCGATGGTCTGGCCATGGGCGTGCAGGTCGATGAAGCCGGGGCAGACCACCTTGCCGGTAGCGTCGATCTCGGTCCCCGCCGCCGCCGCGAGGGCGCCGATGGCGCTGATCGTTCCGTTCGAAATGCCGATGTCGGCGACCTCGTCGAATCCGGTCTCGGGGTCGATGACCCGGCCGGCGCGGATGATCGTGTCGAATGTGGTCGTATCGGGCATTTCGGTCTCGGACGTTAGGTCGGGTTCACCCCCAGCCGCTCGGCCGCACGGGCTGAGATCTCCATCCGCTTCAGCCGCGCGGGCTCCATCCGCTTGCGGGTGGACGCCAGCACCTCGGGCGGCGCGGTGTCGGGAGAGCCTGAGCTGAACGGCGGCTCGGGGTTGTATTCGAGGCGGAGTTGCACGAACTCTGCAACCGGCTGACCGAACATCTCTGCCACCACAGTGAGGCCGAGGTCGATACCGGCCGTCACGCCGCCCCCGGTCATCCGGTTCCGGTCGATGCAGACCCGCTCGCGCACGACCTCCGCGCCGAGAAGCGGCAGCGTCGACAGCGCGTTCCAGTGGGTCGTCGCGCGGTAGCCCTTCAGCAGCCCGGCCGCGCCGAGGACGAGCGCACCGGTGCAGACCGAGGTGACGTACGAGGCGCCCGCCGCCTGCCGGCGGAGGAAGTCCAGAACCTCCTCGTCCTCCATCAGCGGGTCGGTCCCCAGGCCGCCGGGGACACAGATCAGGTCGAGCTGCGGGCAGTCCGCGAGGGTGATGGTGGGCGTGATCACCAGCGAGGTGTCGCTGGGCACCGGGTCGGTCGTCTTCCAGATCAGATGCACCTCGGCATCCGCGACGCTGCAGAAGACCTGCAGCGGCCCGGTCATGTCGAGTTGGGTGATGTTCGGAAAGACGAGCAGCCCGATCTGCTTCTTCTGGGCCATGGGAAAGCCTTTGTGGTCGAACTTGACGAAGCGCAAACTGCCATGCTCTCAATTTCGCCGGAATGGCGAACTTCCCTCATTTTCCGACATGGCGATGATCGGCATCTTCATCTTCCCGGACTTCCAGCTTCTCGACGCGACCGGCCCCGCCGCGGTGTTCGAGATCGCCCGCCGCCTGGTCCCGACCGCGCCGGAGGTGCGCATGCTGGCGGTGGAGGCCGGACCCGTCCGCGCCTCCTGCGGTGTGGAGGTCGTGGCCGCCGACGTCACGAAGGCGCGCGGCCTCTCGACGCTCATCACCGCCGGCGGGCTGGGCGTCGAGGCGGCCATGGAGTGCCGCAAGACCCAGGCCGTCTTCCGGTCCATGGCGCGGCAGCAGCGGCAGGTGGCGAGCGTATGCACCGGCGCGTACATCCTCGCGCGGTCCGGGCTCCTCGACGGGCGGAAGGCCACGACGCACTGGGCGCAGACCGCCGAATTCGTCGCCCGCTTCCCCAAGGTGCGCCTGGAGCCGGACCAGATCTTCCACCGGGAGGGGCACATCTGGACCTCGGCGGGGGTCACCGCCGGGATCGACATGGCGCTCGCCATGGTGGAGGAGAGCCACGGCGAAAGGATCGCGATCGAGACGGCGCGCCAGCTGGTGCTCTACCATCGGCGCAGCGGGGGGCAGACGCAGTTCTCCTCCCTCCTGGAGCTCAAGTCCCCCAACGGCCGGTTCGGAGCGCTGCTGAGCTGGATCCGCGAGAACCTCGACCGCCCGCTGACGGTCGAGATGCTGGCCGACCGCGCCGGGCTCAGCGCCCGCCACTTCGCCCGCATCTTCGCCAGCGAGACGGGCACCACTCCGGCCAAGGCGATCGAGCGGCTGCGGCTGGAGGTGGCGCGTGAGCGGATCGAGTCGTCCGGCGACCTGATCGAGACGATCGCCGACGCCACGGGCTTCCGCGACCCCGAGCGGATGCGGCGCGCCTTCCTCCGCGCCTACGGCCAGCCGCCCCAGAGCCTGCGCCGCGCCGCACGCCGCACCCAGGCCGGGAAGGGCTGAACGGCTTCATCCCATCATCTCATTTGACGAATCGAATGCCGGGCCGCGGCTTCCGGCTAATCGGTCGCGTCATCATCAGCCATCGGCGTCATGAGCCGGGCCCTCGCTATCTCCAAAGCCTCCATAAGAATTTTGTAGGAGACTCTCTCTAAAATTTCACCCCGCCCACCGATAAACTCTACGGTAATTTCGCTCCCAAGATCTTCATTCGTCAATCTAATAACTTCAAAATTATTGATTGATATCGTTGATATCAATTCCTCATATGTATAAGGTGATGCCAGCATTATTTCGACATTTCCAACCGCAACCATATATCTCACCTATCCGGCAATCAGAGAAAGGTCTCTTGAGGCTCACCTCGATTTTTCAAGTTAACTCACCATACTGATTTTAGCTATTTTCGATTGCGCATATTCTCATTCTGACGTGGACAGGATCTCCCCACGATCTGCAGCACAGCCGCATTTCATTCACCGGCGTCTTGCTGCCACTCGCAACACGGGCGCCCGGGCTGCAAGTCATATCCGCCTTGGTGCCGTTCACCGTGGTGGACAAATGGCGGATATTGCCGTCCCAGGACCATCGCCGCCGCGTGGAGCGGGCCACCGGACAGGCTGGAAGTATTGCCGCTGAACTGTGCCGGTCGCGGCCGCCGTCCCGAAACGAGGGTTTTTTCGGCCGGATTCGCACGGTCCGGCCCGGTCGTCCGGACCGCGCGGACGCGGTCGTTGCGGTGGTTTGGGCTACCGGGTCGGCGCCGGTTTTGGCAGCAAACGCCGGGCCCGTGAGGTCCCGGCGCCCGTCCGCCGACGCGCGGCAGGCCCCTCCGGCGGGGTGTCGTCGCCTGCCATGTCCCATGTCCGAAATTGCCGGATAAACGCCGTTGTCGGACATTTTGGCCGTCGCTAGCGTTCAGGCTCAGCAACTCGGTCGGGAGCGGAAGGCGGGTCGTCGCGGCGACACGCGGCGCGACCCCGCGAGACGATTTCAACAGGGGTGCAAGATGGACCATCACGACTCCCGCCGCGCGACGACCCGCGCGGCGACCGGCCTCGCCCTCGTCCTGTCGGCCGTCCTGTCCGCCGTCACGGCGCCGCCGGCTGCGGCCGAGATGTCCGACGGCGCGCTGAAGATCGGCATCATCAACGACCAATCCGGCCCGCTGTCCGACCTCGCCGGACTCGGCTCGGTCGTGGCGGCCGAGCTGGCCATCGAGGATTTCGCCAAGCTCCACCCCGACGTGAAGGTCGAGCTTCTGGCCGCCGACCACCAGAACAAGGCCGACATTGGCGCCCAGATCGTCCGCCGCTGGTTCGACGTCGACGGCGTGGACATGGTCGCCGACGCCTCCAATTCGGCCGTCGCGCTCGCCGTGCAGGCGCTGGCGCGGGAGGCGAACAAGATCGTCGGCTACGCCGCCGTGGGCACCACCGAGATCAACGGCGCGCAGTGCGCCCCGACCGGGCTGTCCTGGCTGCACGACAACTACAACCTCGTCTCCGGCCCCGTCCGCGAGCTGGTGGGCGAGGGTCTCGACAACTGGTTCTTCATCGCCGCCGACTACGCCTTCGGGCACAACATGGTCGCCGAATCGGACGCCGCGCTGGCGAAGGCGGGCGGCACCAAGGCCGGCGCGATCTTCCACCCGCTCGGTGTCTCCGACTATGCCGCGTTCCTGCTGCAGGCGCAGGCCTCGGGCGCCGACGTCGTCGCCTTCGCGAACGCGGGCGAACAGCTCGTGACCGCGATGAAGCAGTGGAACGAGTTCGGGATGGGCGCGGCGGGACAGACGGCTGTGGCCGAACTGATGTTCCTGACCGACGTGCACAGCATGGGCCTGGAGACGGCGCAGGGCCTCACCACCGTCACCGCCTGGTACTGGGACCTCGACGACGAGACCCGCGCTTTCGCCGAGCGCTTCGCCGCCAAACACGGCCGCGCCCCGACCGCCCCGCAGGCCTCGGTCTATTCCGCGGTGCTGCACTACCTGACATCGGCCGCGGCCGTCGGCACCGACGACACCGACACGGTGCTGGCGAAGATGATCGAGACGCCGGTGAACGACATGTTCGCCAGGAACGCGAGTATCCGCGCCGACGGCAAGCTGGTGCACGACTTCTACCTCGTCCGGGCGAAGAAGCCGGCGGATCTCGAGAAGCCGTGGGCCTACTACGACGTCGTCAAGACGATCCCGGCCGCGGAGGCCTACCTGCCGCTCTCCGAAAGCCTCTGCCCGCTGGTGCCCAAGTCCTGACCGGCGCGGCCTCCCCGCCGGCCCGGACGGCCCTCCCCCGACCCGATGTCCGAGACTGAGCCGATGTTCGACAATCCCGCCTTCGACGGCCACGAGCGCGTCCTCGCCTTCAACGACGCTGCGTCCGGACTGCGGGCGTTCATCGCGATCCACTCCACGGCCCTCGGCCCGGCGGGAGGCGGCTGCCGGCTGTGGCGCTATGCGGACGGCGAGGCCGCGCTCTCGGACGCGCTGCGCCTGTCGCGCGGGATGTCCTACAAGAACGCGCTGGCGGGCGTACCGATGGGCGGCGGCAAGGCCGTGATCCTCGGCCCCGTGCCGGACGAACGCCGCGCCGGGGTCTTCGCCGCGTTCGGGCGCGCCGTCGACTCGCTGAGCGGCACGTACGTCACCGCCGAAGACGTCGGCGTCTCGCCGGCCGACCTCGAGCGCGTCGCGGCCTCGACGCCCTACGTGTCCGGCATCGTCGTGCGCAACGGTGTCGGCGGCAATCCGGCGCCGTTCACCGCGCGCGGCGTCTGCGTCGGCATCGAGGCGGCGGCCAGCTTCGCGCTCGGGCGGAGCGGACTGGACGGCGTGCGCGTCGCGATCCAGGGGCTCGGCGGCGTCGGCATGAACCTCGCCGGAGCGCTTCACGCGCGCGGCGCGGCGCTGGTCGTGGCCGACCTCGCTCCCGTCCGCATCGAGGAGGCATGCGACCGGTACGGGGCGGCGCCCGCCGGGGTGGAGGAGATCCTGACCGCCGACGCCGACATCCTCGCGCCCTGCGCGCTCGGGGGCATCATCACCGAGGATGTCGCCCGGCGCATGCGCGCGACCGTCGTCGCGGGCGGCGCCAACAATCAGATCGCCGACGCCGCCGCCGGGCGCGCATTGTTCGAGCGCGGCATCACCTACGCCCCGGACTACGTGATCAACGCGGGCGGCATCATCCTCGTGAGCGCGGAGTATTTCGGTGCTACAGACCTCGGCGGAATCGAGGATCGAATCGACGCCATCGGCCCGCGCACCAGCCGCATTCTGGAGACGGCGAGGATGACCGGGACGCCGAGCGGCGTCGTCGCCGACCAGATGGCGCGCGAGGTGCTTGCCGGTGCCCGCGTCGATGCCTGAGGCGGCGGGACGGAGCGGACAGACATGCAGACCACCGACAGCATCGCGATCATCGGCGACCTGATCGCCTTCCCCACCGTGTCCCGCGATCCGAACAGGGACCTGCTGCACTACGTGACCGCTCATCTCGACCGCCATGGCGTCGCGAGCGAGATCCTTTGGAACGAGGCGGGGACCAAGGGCAATCTCTGGGCGACGATCGGCCCGCCGGACGTGCCGGGCGTCATCCTGTCGGGTCACAGCGACGTGGTCCCGGTCGACGGGCAGGCCTGGGCGAGCGACCCCTTCGCGATGCGGCAGGACGGCGGCCGCCTCTACGGGCGCGGCGCGGCCGACATGAAGGGCTTTCTCGGCACGGTGCTGGCCGCCGTCCCCGAGCTCGTCACGCGCCGGCTCGTCGCGCCCATCCATATCGCGGTCTCCTACGACGAGGAGGTCGGCTGCACCGGCGTGACCAGCCTGATCGAGCGGCTGGCCGGCCTTGCCGTCCGACCCGCGCTCTGCATCGTCGGCGAACCGACGAGCATGCAGGTCGCGACCGGGCACAAGTGCGCCGGCATGTATAACGTCACCGTGACCGGCCTCACCGCGCACTCGGCCCGGGCGCCGACGGCCGTCAACGCGATCGCGTACGCCGCGCGGCTGATCGCCTTCATCGAGGAGCTGGCGCGCGACGCGGCGGACTCCGGCCCTCTCGACCACGGCTACGAGATCCCGCAGGCGACGCTCTCGGTGAACACCATCCGCGCCGGCACGGCGCTCAACATCGTGCCCGCCGAATGCGTGTTCCAGCTCGACGTCCGCGCCCTGACCGACGACGACCTGACGGACCTCATGTCACGCATCCGGACCTATGCCGACACGCGGCTCGTGCCCGAGATGCAGGTCATGGACCCGCGCTGCGGCATCGCGATCGAGGAGATCGTCCATGTCAGCGGCCTGGCGACGGACCGGGACCATCCAGCGGTCCGCTTCGTCTCGTCCCTGCTGCCTCAGGCGCCGCTCGGCAAGATCGACTTCGGGACCGAGGCGGGGACGTTCAGCCGCGACGCCGGCATCGTCTCCGTCGTCTGCGGCCCCGGCTCGATGGCACAGGGGCACAAGCCGGACGAGTTCATCGAGATCACGCAGATCGCGCAGATGGAGGAGATGATCGGCCGGCTCGCAAGCCGGCTGGAGGCGGGTGGCCTGCCCTGGTGATCCCGCCGCACCGAAGGCGAACCCGGCCCGAACGCCGCCCCGCGGCGCGTCAGTCGGGCTCGTCGGTGATCTGCATCAGCCCGAGCTTGAGGTGGCGGCGCAGGACCTTCTCCGTCCGGTCGGACGAGCGGGAGCGCAAGGCGGCGACGATGTCGACGTGATCCTTCACGGCCTGATCGACCAGCTTCTTTTCGGTCCGCGTCACCCACTGCGGGTGTAGGAAGTAATCGTTGAAGCTGATCAGCATCTCGATCAGTCTCTGCGAGCCGGACGCCTGAACAATCGACAGGTGGAAGCGGTGATTGAGCCGAACGCGCTCCGCCACCGACGCCTTCTTTTCCAGCTTGATGATGTCGTCGAGCGCCTGGAGCTGCTGCTCGGTGATGCGCTGCGCCGCGAGGCGTGCCGCGCAGAGTTCCAGCGACTCGCGGATGTGGTGGATGTCGGTCACGTCGCGGTCCATGTCCACGACCTCGACGCCCATCGTCTCGTGCTCGCGGACGAGCAGGTCGCCGATCAGCCGCGAGATGGCCTCGCGCACGGGCGTGCGGCTCACGCTCAGCGCTTCCGCGACCTCGCCTTCGCGCAGGCGGGTTCCGGATGCGATCTCGCCGGTGATGATGGCGCGCCGGAGATGCCTGTACACCTGATCGGCCACCCGGGCGGACCGCTTCACGGTCGCGGGCTTCAGGGCCTTCACCGGGGAGCCGTCCTGCGCGCCCCGATCCCCGGGCCGCGGCGGTGCTGACGCATCTTCCCGTGAACGTGCGCCACTCGCCCGCGCCGCGGTGTTGCCCATGCCTGCCCTTTCACGTCGCCCTCGCCAGATGTGAACCTCATACGCCAATACCGTGGGCGCGCAACCGTCTCATTGATCTACCGCGCCCCGGTCCCGGGCGAGATCGACAGTCCGCGGCCCCGGACAATTGATCGCGTCGCTTGCGGCCCGTTTCCGGCGGCACGCGCGAGTAAAACACTTCGTGCGTCATATAAAATCTCTCCACCATACTTTCCCCAACCCGTAGCGCCCCGCAGAACACTGCCCGGATGCAGATGTTCGAGCGGAAACGTCTCGCCCTGCCCGGCGCCACCTGCCACGTGTCCGCCGAGTCCGACCAGCACCCGGCGGTGCGGGGGCGCGGCCGGCGCCGGCGGGCCGGGATCCCCAAGCGCACGGAGCGCGCGATGCGGCCCCGCGTCTGGTCGAATCGGCGGCAGTCGTGCGGCCGGGCCTGCGCATCGGTCATGCACCCGAGGCGTGTGCGATCCCGGAACGCGGTGCCCGGCCCGCAGCCCGGGCCGCGACTCCCGACCGCACCGGAGCACGGTTCGCCGCGCCGGTCACGGTCCGGCCCTCGCGACGGAAAGCGCCGTGTTTCGCGCCGCATGTGACGACGAACTCCCCCAATTCCGCGCGTTCCGGACGCCCGCCGACGCGCCGTCCTCCGCGAAGCGCCGGCGCCCTGTCCCCCCACGGCAAAGGATGGCATGCCTCGTGCATACAACATTTGGCATGCGGCATCCTGCATGCAGAATGCCATCACTCTTTTGGGAAAGCGACCCGGTCGTTCATGGACTACACGTGGCACTTCCAGATCGCCTGGGATTACAGGGCAGTGTTCTTTCGCGGCGCCGCCATCACGGCCCAGCTGACCCTGTGGGCGACCCTCATGGGGCTGACGCTCGGACTGGCACTGGGCCTCATGCGCCGCAGTCCCTACTTCCTCCTGCGCGCTCCGGCGGCGACGTTCGTCGAGCTCTTCCGCTCGACCCCGGTCCTCGTCCAGCTCGTCTGGATCTACTACTCGCTGCCGATCCTCACCGGCCTGCAGATGAGCAACGTCACCTCGGCCGCGATCGGGCTGGGCCTGCACTCCGCCGCGTACTTCAGCGAAATCTTCCGCGCCGGCGTGAACTCGATCAGCAAGGGCCAGTGGGACGCCGCCCGCGCGATCGGCATGAGCTACGCCCAGGCGATGCGGCGGATCATCCTGCCGCAGGCGGTCCGGCGCATGATTCCGCCGTTCATCAATGAGTTCGCCTCGCTGATCAAGCTGACGACGCTCGCCTCGATGCTCGCGGTCAACGAGCTGCTGCACGAAGCGAACAACCTGATCAACAACACTTACCGGCCGCTCGAGATCTACACGGTCCTCGCCCTCGCGTTCGCGGTGCTGATCTACCCGATCATCTACGCGTCCCAGCGGCTCGAGCGGCGATGGCAGACGCACCAGTGACCCAGACCATGATTCGCGCCATCAACGTCCAGAAGTCGTTCGGACAGCTCCAGGTCCTCAAGGGGATCGACGTCGAGATCGCCCGCGGCGAGGTCATGGCCGTGATCGGCCCCAGCGGCTCGGGCAAGAGCACCTTCCTGCGCTGCATCAACTTCCTGGAGGAGTACGACCAGGGCGAGATCTGGCTCGGCGATCAGCTGGTCGGCTACCGCAAGCGCGCCAACGGAACCCTGGTGAAGGACAGGGCCGACCGGGTC
Organism: Acuticoccus sediminis; assembly: GCF_003258595.1. Taxonomy (NCBI): domain Bacteria; kingdom Pseudomonadati; phylum Pseudomonadota; class Alphaproteobacteria; order Hyphomicrobiales; family Amorphaceae; genus Acuticoccus; species Acuticoccus sediminis. Next base: position 145,712 of record NZ_QHHQ01000009.1, on the reverse strand, counting down.
ACGGCGGTCCGCGCCCGCATGGGCATGGTCTTCCAGGGGTTCAACCTGTTCCCGCACATGAGCGTCCTCGACAACGTGATCGAGGGCCCGACGGTCGTTCAGCGCCGCCCCCGCGACGAGGCCATCGCCGAGGCGCGGGCCCTGCTCGAGCGCGTCGGCCTCAGGCACAAGATCGACGCCTACCCCGAGACGCTCTCCGGCGGACAGCAGCAGCGCGCGGCGATCGCCCGCGCCCTCGCCATGAAGCCGGAGGTGATGCTGTTCGACGAGCCGACCTCCGCCCTCGACCCGGAGCTCGTGGGCGAGGTGCTCGATGTCATCAAATCCCTCGCCGCGGACGGAATGACCATGGTGATCGTCACCCATGAGATGGGTTTCGCACGCGAGGTCGCCGATCGCGTCATGATGATGGACGACGGCAACCTGGTCGAGATCGACCGGCCCTCGACGATGTTCTCGAACCCGTCTCATCCGCGCACGGCGGAATTCCTGAGACGCGTCCTGCGCTGACGGCGCCCCCGAGTTCAACCCTGCCCCCAACAAGGAAGACCCGATGAAACTCCTGCGACACCCGCTCGTGCTTGGCGGCATCATGGCCGCGCTCGCCCTCTCCGCGCATGTGCAGACCGCACAGGCGCAGGTCATGGACCGGATCCTTCGCGACAAGTCGATCAAGGTCGGCTTCATCCCTGCACCCCCGGGCGTCGTCAAGGATCCCGCGTCCGGCGAGCTGGGCGGCTACTACGTGGACGGCCTGCGCTACATCTTCTCGACCATCGGCGTGGAGCCGGAGTTCGTCGAGACCACCTGGGCGAACTTCGCCGCCGGCCTGCAGTCCGGCCAGTTCGACCTCTCGATGGCCGGCACCTTCGCCACCATCCAGCGCGCCGCCGCGGTCGAGTTCACCAAGCCCATCCACTACCTGGGCTACAGCGCCATCGTCAAAAAGGACGACGACCGCTTCGGCACGCTCGCCGACTTCAACAAGGAGGGCGTGAAGATCGCCGTCGTCCAGGGCGGCGCCGCGCAGGAATACGTCCGCGAGAACTTCCCGGCGGCGACGATCGTCGCGCTCAGCACCGGCAACCTGACCGCCCCCTTCATCGAGGTCTCCTCCGGCCGCGCGGACGTGGGGATCGAGGACGCGTGGCAGGCCCGCCGCTACGCCTCGGTGCAGCCGGGCGTCACCGACCTCTTCCAGGACAACCCCTACAACCTCCTGCCGATCGCCTGGAGCGTGAAGCGCGGCAACCAGGACCTGCTGAACTTCATGAACACGTCGATCGACTTCATGCTGCTCACCGGCCGCTGGGAGCGCATGGCGCACGACTACGGCATGACCGGCCGCTTCTACGACCGTCCGAACCTGCAGCCCTTCGGCATGGTCACCGAGGATGCGGCAGCCAAGGAATAGGCGGGGCCCGCCGCGCGGACCGGCCTCCGTCCGGAGGCCCTCCGCCGGCACCGACCGCGTAGGCGCCGCCCCGCCCGGGGCGGCGCCATCCGGCGCATCCCGACAACCCGTCCCCGGCAACCGCCCGCGACAAGGGTCCGACTATGATTGAAAACCCCATCCGCTGGCCCAACGGGGCCAGATGCGCCGTGGCGATCACGTTCGACATCGATGCGGACAGTCTCCTCCACTATGCGCATCCCCAGAAGGCCGACACCCTGATCGGCACGGCCTCGCTGCTGCGCTACGACATGGTCGGCGTCCGCCGGATCCTGCAGCTCTACAGGAAATACGGGCTGACGCAGACGTTCTTCGTGCCCGGCTGGACGGCGGAGCACTATCCGGACCTCATGAAGGAGATCATCGACGCCGGCCACGAGATCGGCGCCCACGGCTACCTTCACGAGCGCCTCGACACGCTGAGCGCGGAGATGGAGGACTACTGGTTCTCCCGCAGCATCGAGGCGCTGGAGACGGTCACCGGCGTGCGCCCGCGCGGGTTCCGCGCGCCCAGCTACCGGTTCTCGAAGAACACACTGAACTTCATCGCCCGCGAGGGCTTCCTCTACGATTCGTCCCTCATGGGAAACGATATCCCGTACATCGTCGAGGGCGATCTCGGCGAGGTCGTGGAATTGCCGACGCACTGGGCGCTGGACGACTGGCCGCAATTCACGATCAACTCCGACCTCGGCTACCACATCCAGGTCAATTCTCCGGACCGCGCGATGGATGTCTTCCTCGCCGAATTCGACGCGGCCTGGAAATACGGCGGCCTCTGGATCTCGGTCTGGCACCCGTTCGTCATGGGGCGCCTCGCCCGGTGCGACCGCATGGAATCGATGATCCAGTACATGATGGACAAGGGCGACGTCTGGTTCGCGACGCTCGAGGAGATCGCCTCGCATGTGAACCGCGTCGTCCGGTCGGGCGAATACACGCCGACCCGCGAGCGGATCCCGTTCCACAACCAGGCGGCGGATCCCCGAAGCCTCCAACGCCGGCCCTGAACCGGCCCGGTCCCGAGCCACCGCGCCGGGACCTTGGCCACGCGCCGCGCGCCGGGGGCCCAGCCGCCCGCGGCCCGCACTGAACTTCGTTGCGCCTCGCCCACGTGCGACGCAACCACGGAAAGGTCGATCGAAATGAGAGTGGGTATTTGTGGCGCGGGCCTGGGGGGAGTGTCGGCGGCCATCGGCCTCGCCCGTCTGGGCTGTGACGTCGAGGTGTTCGAGAAGGCACCGGCCCTGAGGGCGACGGGTTCCGGACTGAACCTCTGGCCCAATGCCGGACGGGCCATCTACGGCCTCGGCCTGCGCGACGAGTTCGACGCCATCGCCGTGAAGCTCGACCGGTATCTCGGGTTCGCCCCCGAGGGCGGGCCGCTCTTCGAGTGCGACACGAGCGCGTGGCCGGAGAAGTACGGCGCCCCGTCCGTCGGCGTGTCGCGCCTGGCGCTGATCACGATGCTGGCGGACGCCTACGGCGCGGACCGCATCAGGTTCGGCCACGAGGTGGTCTCGGTCGAGAACTTCGACGACAGGGCCGTCTGCCACTTCAGCAACGGCGCGCGGCACGAGTTCGATGTCCTGATCGGCGCCGACGGCATCTACTCGACGATCCGCGAGCAACTGATCGGCGGTGTCCGGTTCCGCCCCAACAATCACCATGCCTATCGCTGGCGCGCGATCGTCGATCTCGCCGAGACGGACGTCGATCCGGCCGCGCAGACCGGGTACTATGCGCAAGGCGGGTGGCTCGCGGTCATTCCGATCGGCAACGGCAAGGCCTACTGGTTCGGATCAGTATCCGGCGGCGACACCGTCGAGGACTTCATGTCGTTCTTCCAGTCGTGGACGAACACGCACATCCCCCGGACGCTGTCGATCACCCCGCCGGACGCGATCATCAAGAGCCCGCTCTATGACGTCGAGGGAACGCCCTACAAGTGGACGCACGGGCGCGTCACGCTGATGGGGGACGCGGCGCACCCGATGATGCCCGACCTCGCCCAGGGCGCCAGCCAGGCGTTCATCGACTCGCTGTCCCTGCGCGATGCCTTCGCCACGACGAACGACATCGACGAGGCCCTGCTCCACTACGAGACGGACCGGTATCCCGCCGCCAACTACGTCGTGAACTGCTCCCGAAAGGGCAGCTTTCGCGGCAAGAACGGCGTCAAGCCGATCGCCGTCCGCTACGAGGAAGAAATCGAGACGGTCCAGACCTAGGCCCGTCCCGGACCCGGCGCACGGCCCCGCCGGACGCACCGTCCACCGGACCTCGAACGCCATCCGCCGAGGCCGATGACACCTCCCTTCCTCACGGCCCGCGCCCGCCAAGGGCGCCCCCCTCATCGCCGCCCGCCGGCGGAGCCCTCACTCTGGAGACACACCATGACGGTCACGAAGCAGGATCTACTGGCCTGGGTCGACGCCGACCGCGACGTCCTCGTCGAGTTCCTGCAAGCCTTCATCCGCTGCCGGAGCCCCAATCCCCCGGGCGACACGCTAGAATGCGCGAAGCACGTCCGCGACTTCCTCGAGGCCAAGGCGCTGGACTACGAGGTGATCGCCCCGAACGAGATCATGCCCAACATCGTGTCGACGTTCGAAGGAGGAGCCCCCGGCCGACACCTCGCGCTCAACGGACACATGGACGTGTTCCCCGTCGAGGACGCGGCCGCCTGGACGCAGGATCCGTGGGGCGGCGCCCTCGTCGACGGGAAGATCTACGGGCGCGGCGCGGCCGACATGAAGTGCGGCACCACGGCCTCCATCTTCACCTACGCGTATCTGCACCGCATCCGCGCGCAGCTCAGGGGGCAGCTCTCCCTCGTCGTCGTCTCGGACGAAGAGACCTTCGGCCCCTGGGGCGCGCGCTATCTCGCCGAGCACCGGCCGGAGGTCTTCGGCGACTGCTGCCTGAACGGCGAGCCGAGCGGCATCAGCACCGTGCGCTTCGGCGAAAAGGGGCCGCTCTGGCTGGAATTCCACGTCAGCACCCGCGGCGGCCACGGGGCCTACCCGCATCTCAGCCCGAGCGCGACCCGGATCGCCAGCAGCCTGATCGCCGACCTCGCGGAGCTCGAGGGCATTCCCGTTCCCGATCTCGGCAACCTCGAATCGGCCATCACCTCCGCCGCCGAGACCATCGATGCCGAATACGGGTCCGGCGCGGCGGCCGTCATCCGCAAGGTGACCGTCAATCCCGGCCTCGTCACGGGCGGGATCAAGGTCAACATGATCGCCGCCGAATGCCGCGTCGAGGTCGACGTGCGGGTCCCGAACGGGCTGAGCGAGAAGGAGATCCTCGCCCGCGTCGACGAGATCATCGCGCGCCATCCGGGCGTGAGCTACCGCGTGCTCCTCTCGGAAGAGCCGGCCTGGACACCGCCCGACGCGGAGATGATCGACCATGTGCGCCAGAACGCGAGGGAGATCGCCGGGATCGAACCGGCCCCGATCATCAGCCTCGGGGCGACGGACGCCCGCCTCTGGCGCTACAAGGGCCTGCCGGCCATCGTCTACGGACCGGCGCCGCGCGGGATGGGCAGCATGGACGAGCATGTGCCCGTCGACGAGTTCATCCACGTGGTGAAGTGCCACCTCCTCAGCGCCTTCGACTACCTCTCCCGGTAACCGGGCGCCGCGCGCGCACCGGACTGGAGCACCGCCCCTGTCCGGTGTCCGGCTCCGCGCCGGCCGGATCGTTCAGCCGGCGTTGCGCCTGAACGGCCGCTCGCGCTCGTCGAACGGACGCGGGGCGTACCACTGCGGACCGGTCGGCGTGTCGACGTAGGAGGGCCAGCGGTAGCCGATCGGCGGCGGGAAGTCGGGCGCCAGCAGCGGCGCCACCCAATCCGATCCGCCGATCCCGCCACCGGTGCGCTCGTTGAACTCGCGGCGGGCGGCGGCGACCGTCTCGGGCGACAGCATCAGGTCCAGCATCGTGAGGCCGACGACCTCGCTCGCCTTCAGCATCATCGGGTCGATGGTCGGGGCATGTCCCCCCATCGCGTTGCGGACCCAGTCGGGATAGCGGTAGCCGGGACCGGGGCTCTTCAGCATCGGGCGGCCGACGAAGAGGCGCACGGTCGGACAGTGCCACGTGTACTCGATGTAGTCGTCCGAGGTGTAGTTCTTCTGCGTCGGCAGCAGGCCCCGGCGAATGTCGGCCTCGGCCTCGGCGGGCTCCATCAGCCGCTCCAGCCCGTCGACCAGCGGCGCGTCCATCGGCTCCAGGCCCAGCCCGGCCTGGATCTCGCGGGCGAACTCCAGAGACTCCTCGCCCCACGTCGGCGCTCCGGCGAACTCGAACGCCCTGAAGGTCGCCTCGGCGAGGACGCGGTTGGCGATGCCGAAGCGCGTCTTGGAGATGACGTCGACGTGGAGACTGGTGTGTGTGATCCCGGCGACGTGCTCGGCGTTGGCGTCGAGCACCCGCTCGATCTCCGCGGCCATCTCCATCGTCGGGCAGCGCCACGCGTACTGGATCTGGCTGGCGCGCGGCGGGTGGTTGTCGGCTGTGGCGTCCCCGGCGCCGTGGATCGCCTCGTTCAGCGTCCACAGGCCCGAGTTCGTCAGCATGCTGGGGCGGGTGTACTTGGTGGTCGTGTACATCAGGCAGAGCGCGTCGTTGGCGCCCGGAGCCCGCGCCACGGCCGCCGTGTTGTAGGCGACGTTGCCCGAGCGGGACGCGCCCCATGTCTCCGCATCGACGGTCTCGAAGGTGTAGAGCTTGCTCCAATAGCAGCCGCAGTGTGTCTCCAGGATCACCGTGTTGGTGAGCCCGCCGAGATAGCTCGGGTGGAAGGAGATCATCGCGTCGAGGCTGTCGTAGTAGCCGCGCGCGGCGTGGATCACCTTCGAGCCGCAGACCTTCTCGGCCGGCTCGCCGAAGAAGGCGATGCGCCCCTCGATGCCGTTCTCCTCCATCACCGCCTTGGCCGCGAGGACGCCGCCCAGCGCGCCGATCCCGAGGGCCGAGTGCGGATCGGTGTGGCCGGCGTCCCAGTAGGTCGATCCCGGCCGCGCCTCGCGGTGCGGCGCCACCGCCTGCGAGGTCCCCGGCACCGCGTCATACTCGGCGTGCGCCGCGATCTGCGGCCCGCCTTTTCCCCAGCGCGCGACGAAGGCGGTCGGCATGTCCCCCGACGCCTCCTCGACCTCGAACCCCTCCGCCTTCAGCCGCTCCACGTACCAGGCGGCGGAGCGGTACTCGCGCCAGGACGGCTCCGCGTAGGACCAGATCTCCTGATGATCGCGGCTCAGCGCCCCGGCGTGCTCCGCAACCCAACCGATCACCTTCTGTCGGAGGCCGTTGTGCTCACTCATTTCGGTTCCTTGTGTTTCGTATCGCGTGCCTTCCGGCGCGCCTCGGCCATCATCGAGACGGTGACGCCGAGAAGGGTGAGGGCGATCATCAGGGAGGCCGTGACCGCGACCGTCGGGTCGACGTTCTCCTGCACGCCGTCCCAAAGGGCGCGGGGCAGCAGGTAGACGCGCAGCCCGGTGATGAAGAGCATGACGACGGTCTCGTCCCAGGCCGTGACGAAGGCGAGCACCGCCGCCGCGCCGATTCCGACCCTGATCGCCGGGACGATCACCCACAGCAGCGCCTGCCAGTGGCGTGCGCCGAGGTTCGCCGCGGCCTGGAGGAGGCGCGGATCGAAGTCCGCGAGCGCGCTGGAGACGACGATGACGACGTAGGGAGTGGAGACCACCACCTGGACCAGAATGACGCCGAGAACGGTGTCGACCAGCCCGAGTTCGGCCCATTGCCGATAGATCCCGATGGCGTTGACGACGCCCGGGACGATGATCGGCAACAGGATGACGAAGCGCAGCAGCTCGCTCGTCCGGCCCGCGAGACGCCAGCACGACACCGCGAACAGGGTCCCGAGCGGGACGGCGATCACCGTCGAGGCCAGCGCCGTCGCCATGGACAGAAGGAAGCTGTCGCGCCACTTCGGATCCTCGATGAAGTTGGCGTAGTGCTGGAGTGACAGGCCGTCCTTCGGCAGGCTGAGGTAGGTGGTGTCGGTGAAGGACACCGGGATCACCACCAGGATCGGCACGATGAGGAAGGCGACCACCAGGAAGCCGATGACCCTGGCGCCGAGCCCGCCCGCGCCCGGCATCAGCGCGACACCTTGATGCCGAGCGCCTGGCGGATGTCGACCGCCCGGGAGAGCGCGAAGAAGGAGAGCGCCGTGATCGCGACGAGGATCGTCGCCAGCGCCGCGGCCATGCCCCAGCGGGCCATCTCCTGCACGTTGAAGACGATGAACTCCGAGATCATCACCACCCGGCCACCGCCGAGGATCGCGGGCGTGATGTAGAACCCGATGGAGAAGACGAAGACCAGGATCAGCGCGATGGCGAGGCCCGGCTTGGAGAGCGGCAGGATGATCCGCAGAAAGAGGTCGAGGCGCTTGGCGCCGAGGCTGCGGCCGGCCGCGATCAGCCGCCCGTCGATGTTGCGCAGGTTCGTGTAGATCGGAAGGATCGCGTAGGGCACCATGTAGTGGACCATGCCGATCACGACGCCGAACTCGTTGCGCACGAGCTGGAGCGGACGGTCGATCAGCGAGGCGCCGAGCAGCGCCTGATTGATGGGCCCGTCGAAGCGCAGGATCATCACGAGCGCGAAACACCGCACCAGGACGGAGAGCCAGAACGGCACGAGCACGCACAGGAAGACGAGCGCGCGCGTCCGCGGCGTCGACGTCACCATCAGGAACGCGACCGCGTATCCGAGAGCGACCGAAAGGACCGTGGTGAAGACGCAGATCCGGGCCGTCTGCCACATGATCGCGCGGATCGATTGGCTCGCCAGGATCGCCTCGAAGTTGGCGAGGCCGAAGGTCGGCTCGGTGACGCTGAGGGTCATCACGTTGACGACCGGCCAGAGGTAGAACACCGCCATGAAGCCGAGCGCCGGCATCATCAGCAGGGCGAAGAAGCCGCGCGCACCGAGGCGCCCCCGAAAGGGGCGCCCCGGCCGAGCCATGCCGGCCGTCGTCGAAATCACCCGGAGATGACCTCGAGGAATTTCGGCTCCAGCCGCTCCTGGTTCTCGATGTACCAGTCGAGGTCGATGTTGAACTGCATCGCGAGGTTCGCCTCGCTGGCCGGGTTCCTGGCGTTCAGCGCTGGATCGATGAACTGCTCCGCCGCCGGGTTGACCGGGGCGAGACTCCAAAGCTCGAACAGCTTGGCCTGGCGCTCCGGGTCGGCGGTGGACTTCATGAACTCCCACACGGTGTCGCCCGCCGGGTTGTTCGACGGCACCACCCAGGCGCCGGGGATCACCATGCCTTCGTTGAAGGTGTAGTCGATCTGTCCGCCGGTCTCCTTGGCGAGCGCGGCCGAGCGGGTGGACCAGAGATTGCCCATCACCGCTTCGCCCGTGCGCAGGAGCTGCTGGCTCTCGGAGGCGGACGACCAGAAGATCGTGTGCTCGCGGATCTCGGCGAGCTTGGCGAAGGCGCGCTCCTCGTCGATCGGGTAGATCTCGTTCATCGGCACGCCGTCGGCGAGCAGCGCGGTCTCGAGCGCGCCCTGCAGGTTGCGGCGCATCGTGCGCAGGCCCGGGAAGGTCTTCACGTCCCAGAAGTCGGCCCAGGTCTTCGGCACGGCATCGCCCAGCACCGAGGTGTTGAAGGTGAGGACGTTGGAGAAGATGTAGTTGGCGACGCTGTACGGCCACGTCAGGCCGTCCAGGTACTGGCTCTTGTCGACCACCGAGTAGTCGATCTCCCGCACCAGCCCCTGCTCGCCGAGCACGTAGCTGTTCGCCACCGACGAATCGCAGATGTCCCAGGTCACCGCGCCGGCCTCGACCATGCCGCGGATCTTGCCCGCGGTCGGGCCGCTACCGTCGATCACGACGGCGACGCCGGTGTCGGCCGTGAACGGCTTCCCGAAGGCGGTCTCGAAGTGCTGGATCGACTCGCCGCCCCAGTTGGCGAGCACGACCTCGCCGGCCTGTGCCAGCGCCCGGGACAACGGCCAGGGCTGGACACCGGCGGCCAGCGCGGCGCCCCCCGCGCCCGCCAGAAGCGTGCGGCGGGACACCCCGGTCCTGCGGATGGTCTTTTCGCTCATGTCCGTCTCCTCGTTGCGGCCTGTCCTTCTGGCCGGATGGATCGCCGCGCCGTCCTGGGAGGCGCGCCAAGCTCGCGGCGCCGGCCAGCCCGGCGGCCGGATGCGAAGGGCCGCCGAGCGCGTGGCGACGCCTGTGTCGGGGGGTCAGTCGGCGGTGATCACGGTCGTCCCTTCGGCGTCCCAGCGGGCCCAGACCGTGTCGCCCGGGGCGGGTCCGCTCTCCGCCGCGACCGCGCCGAGGGTGCCGACGAGCGGCCCCGCCGCCGCCGTCTCGATCGTCACAAGCGACTGAGCGCCCTGGAAGGTGACGTCGCGTACGACGCCCGGCAGGCCGCCGCTCCCCGATGGGCCGATGCTGAGCCGCTCGGGCCGCACGGCGAGCAGCACCTCGTCGCCCACACCGACCCCGGGACCGGCGACCGCCTCGCCGGGCACGCCGCCGACATCGACGGTCAGCGTCGTCGGCGACACGGAGGTCACGCGGGCCTCGAGGAAATTGCTGCGCCCGAGGAAGCCGGCGACGAATCGCGTGCGCGGCCGGGCGTAGATGGTGCGCGGCGCATCGACCTGGACGATCCGGCCGTCGCGCATGATGGCGATCCGCTCCGACATCGACAGCGCCTCCTCCTGGTCGTGGGTGACGTAGAGGAAGGTCAGTCCGACACGGGCGTGGAGCTCCTTCAGCTCGGCCTGGAGATCGGCGCGCAGGTTCTTGTCGAGCGCCGAGAGCGGCTCGTCGAGCAGGAGCAGGTGCGGCTCGAACACCAGCGCGCGGGCCAGCGCGACGCGCTGCTGCTGGCCGCCGGAGAGCTGCGCGGGCTTGCGGTCCGCGAGTTGGCCGAGCTGCACCAGGTCGAGGGCCCGCACGACCTTGTCCTGCCGTGCCGCCTTGGGGACCCGGCGCACCCGTAGCGGGAAGGCGACGTTCTCCGCGACCGTCATGTGCGGAAACAGCGCGTAGCCCTGGAACACCATGCCGAAGTTGCGGTCCTCGGCGGCGGTGCGCGTCAGATCCCGACCGCCGAGCAGGATGCGTCCGGCGGTCGGCTCCACGAAGCCCGCCACCGCCATCAGGATGGTCGTCTTGCCCGAGCCGGAGGGGCCCAGAAGCGTCAGGAATTCGCCCGCACCGATGGAGAGGTCCACCCGGTCGGCGGCGAGCACACCGCCATAGCTCTTCGTGACACCTTCGAGGACGAGGGGCTCGGAACGCATGGGTCAGCCTTCGTGGGAACGGGGTGGCCGGCCGATCACAGGATCGCCGTCAGGAAGCGCCGGACGTCGGGTTGGGCGGGGTCGGCGAAGAACGCCGCCGTCGCGCAGTCCTCGACGATGGTCCCGTCGGCGAGGAACACGACGCGGTCGGCCGCGCTCTTCACGAAGCCGATCTCGTGGCTGACGACGACCATCGTCATCCCGTCGGCCACGAGGGCCTTCATCACGTCGATCACCTCGTTGACCGTCTCGGCGTCCAGCGCCGACGTCGGCTCGTCGAAGAGGATGAGGCGCGGCTGCATGGCGATGGCTCGCGCGATGGCCACGCGCTGCTGCTGCCCGCCGGAGAGGTGCCGCGGATAGGCGGCGAGCCTGTCGCCGAGCTTGACCCGCGCCAGCGCCGTCGCGGCCCGCTCCGCGGCCTCCGGTCCGGACATGCCCAGCGTGTGGACGAGGCCCAGCATGACGTTCTCCTGCGCGCTGAGGTGCGGGAACAGGTTGAAGTGCTGGAACACCATGCCGATGCGGGTCCGAAGCGCCGCCAGACGGCGCGGCCCGGCCCCCGTCAGCTCGTCCCCCCCGACGCAGACGCGGCCCGCGTCCGGCGGCTCCAGCAGCGTCGCGCAGCGCAGCAGCGTGGACTTGCCGCTGCCGGATGCCCCCATGACGGCGACCACCTCGCCGTCCGGCACGGTCATGTCGATGCCGCGCAGGACCTGACGGCCGCCGAGTGTCTTGGTGACGCCCTGGAGGGATAGTGCCGTGCCCACGTCAGGCCTCCATTCGCCGGCGGCTCATCCGCTCCACGCGGCCCGTCACCCACTGCATCAGGAGGAGCGTGACGGCGTAGGCGAGGACGGCGCCCATCAGCGGCGTCGAGTTGCGGGTGAAGACCTGCGCGGCGCGGGCGCTGGTGAGGATCTCGAAGTAGCCGATGACGAACGCGAGCGGCAGGTCGCGCAGCAGGAGCGTCGCCTGGCTCGTCAGCGCCGGCGCCATGATCACCATCATCTGCGGCACGACGACGAGCCGCAGGAGCTTGCGCCCACGCAGGCCGATCATCCGCGCCGCGTCGAACTGGCCGCGAGGGACGGACTGATAGGCACCGCGGTAGATCTCCGCGAAGTAGACGCCGTGCTTGAGCGCGATGCCGAACACCGCCGCCGAGAAGGCGTCGACGCTGAGCCCCGCGAGCGGCAGCACCAGGTAGTAGGACATCACCAGGAAGACGAGCAGCGGAATCGCCCGCATCAGGTCGATGAACCACTCGGTGGCACACCGCGCGCCGCGCACCGGCAACAGCTGGACCGCGTAGATCGCCATGCCGGCGATCGGCGCGAGAAGCAGCGTCGCGGCGGCGAGCCTGAGCGTGCCGAGCGCCCCTTCGCCCATCACGATGCGCGCGCGCCAGAGGGCGTCGAGGTCGAAGAAGTGGGTGAAAATCGCGTTCATCGCGCGTGGGCCCTCGCCCGCTCCCAGCGGCGCGTCAGCCGGACCAGCGGCAGCGCGAGCAGCACGTAGCAGACCCCCGCTGCCACGATCGGCGAGGCCTGTCCGGTCATGTTCTGGATGGAGAGCGCCGAGGTGATGAGGTCGTTGAGCGCGATCGCCGACGAGATCGAGGTGTGCTGCAGCATGAGCACCACGGCGGAGACGAACGGCGGCGCGGCGACGATCGCCGCCTGCGGCAGGATCACCTTGACGAGCATCACGATCGGCGAGAGGCCGAGGGCCCGCGCGGCGTCGTACTGGCCCGGCGCGACGGCCGCGAGCGCGCCGCGGATCACCTCGGAGAAGTAGACCACCTGCATGACCGACAGCGCGAGGAGCACCGACGCGAACGCGCTCAGCGTCACCCCGACGAAGGGCAGCGCGAGGTAGACGAAGACGACGGAGAGCACGGTCGGGACGCTGCGGGCGACGTTGACGACGGCACCGAGCAGGCGCTGCAGCCAGCCCGGGCCGAAGCGCCGCGCCAGTGCCACCGCGATCGCGGGCAGGATCGAAATCACGAAGATCAGGACGGTGAGCTGAACCGTGGTGAGGAGCCCCTCGAGGATCAGCCCCCGGTGCTGCCACACGACCGTGAAATCGAAATACTGCTGGAGACGGTTCAAGGGTGCGCCTCGTGATCGGCCGGGGGGCGGCCGGTGCGAGACCGGCCGGTGACAGCGGCGGGAACCGTCAGGACGGGCAGTTCTGGCTTTCGAGCGTCGGGACCGGCACGACGTTGACCGTCGGGCTCGACGGGTCCGGGTCGGTGCCGAACCAGGTGCGGTAGATGTCCGCCAGCACGCCCTCGTCCTTCAGCTCGTCGAGGACGCGGTTGAACTCCGGATAGAGGGGATCACCCTCGCGGAAGAGGTAGCCGACGGGGAAGTACGTCTCGCGGATGCGATGGGCGATGGCGACGTTCGGGTTGCCCTTCGTCTGCCAGGCCGCGATGAACTCGCTCTGGACCGCCGCGTCGACGCGTCCCTGCTCGAGGCCGAGGAAGAGGGACGGGTTGTCGGAAAAGACCACCTTCTCGATGTCGGCGCCGTTCTCGATCGCGGCCGTCACCACCTTGTCGGCCGTCGAGCCGACCGACTCGATGCCCACCTTCTTGCCGGCGAGATCGTCGAACCCGGACACCTTGTCGGCAAGATCGGGTCCGGTCGAGATGGCCTGCCCGGCCGAATAGGTCGGGACCGTGAAGACGCCGACGCCGCCGGGGTTGGCGAGCCGCTCGCAGGTCATGAACGCCGAGGCGGCGCTCATGCGGAACACGCCCGCCTGGAGCGCGGTGAAGTTCTGCGAGAACGGGACGCGCACGAAGTTGAAGGTGATGCCGAGGCGCTCGCCGACCGCCTTCAGGATGTCGAGCTCGAAGCCGACGCTCTCGCCCTTCTCGTTGATGAACGAGTAGGGCGCCAGGGTGAGGCTGGTGCCGACGAGTACGATGCCCTCCGGCACGACTCCGCCGGAAAGGTCGTCCGCTGCGGCGGCGAACGGAAGCGCGGTCACGACCGCGGTAACAGTGGCGGCGCGCACGACGGCACGACGCAAGGCCGAGAAGGCTCGCATGGAACGCTCCGAATTTGGCTGGCGGCAGGGATCAGGTGCGGTAGCTGGGATCGATCAGATCGAGTTCACGCAGGAGGGCGGGCCACTCGCGCTCGCCCATGGGCACAGGGTCGTCCTCGAACTGGCGGGCGGCCTTCTCGCAGGTGTCCGGATCGGGAATGACGATCCGTCCGCCGCTGGCCTGCGCCTTCAGCTGCACGCGGCAGGCGCGGTCGAGGTAGTACATGAGGTAGAACGCGTGGGCGATGGAGCGGCCTGCGGTCAGCAGGCCGTGGTTGCACATCAGCATCGCCCAGTGCGCGCCCATGTCGGCGACGATACGCTCGCGCTCGCCGAGCTCGAGGGCGACGCCCTCGTATCCGTGGTAGCCGAGGCGGTTATAGAAGAGCATGGCCCACTGCGACATCGGCAGCAGCCCCTCCTCCAGCGCCGATACGGCGATGCCGGCCTCGGTGTGGGCGTGCATGACGCAGAAGACGTCGGGCCGCGTCTCGTGGATCGCGCCGTGGATGACGAAGCCCGCGTAGTTGATGCGCTTCACCTCCGGATCGACCGGCCGGCCCTCGGAGTCGATCTCGAGGAGCGAGGAGGCGGTGATCTCGGAGAAGAGCATCCCGAAGCGGTTGATCAGGAAGTTGCCGGGCCGCCCGGGGACGCGGGCGGAAATGTGCGTCTGGACGAGATCGGACATGCCATGGCGGGCGATGAGGCGGTACGCGGCCGCAAGGTCGACGCGCACGGCCCACTCGCTTTCACTGATGTGCGCCGGTCGCTCGAACCGGGTGGGATCGCCTGGGCGCATGTCGGTGGTCACGGACAACATGGTCTGTCCTCGGACGTGGCGCCTCCTCGGTCGAGATTGAGAAGGAATGCCGTCTGCCTGCTTTGTGACCATGACCATAGAGCGGGCACAGAAACGGCTGCAAGGCGATGCAACGGCCGACGCCACCACCCTGCCGTTGCAGTAGGCATCAAATTCTCACGCTTCCATGGTTTGATTACTTCAGTTGAAGCCGCTGCGCTTCGCGCGCTTCGTTAGGCATTTTTATCGATTTCGTTTCGTATATCTCGTCATATTTCACTGATTGTATACGATTTTAAGCAATCTATTCCGATTCTCGCGGAAGACTTTCGAAAAGATTCGCGAACGCTTTCAGTTTTACGGCGTCAAATTTCTTCTTCGTTTCTTCTGCATCCGCAACCCAGGACGGCCGTCTATAATTCGGCATTATAGTTGGCCCGCCCTTTCGAGGTCGCCTGCCGTCCGGTTGCGGCTCTACTCAGGATGCAGACGCACATGGGTCGAAATTCGGCCCCCCTCGTGCAGCATTCCGACGGCTCACATTCGAGGTTTGAGTGAGCGAGCGCATCATGAACGACTCCCCCGCCATCGCCGAAGCCGTCGCCGCGCAGCGCGACTTCGCCGCCGGCCTGTTCGACGATCTCCGCGCCCTGTCGATCGACGAGCCCGGCGTCACCCGCGACCCCTACGGCGAGGGCGAGAACAAGGCCCACCGGCAGTTCGCCCTCGTCGCCCGCGAGTGCGGGTTCGAGGTCTCGACCGACTTCGCCGCCAACTCCTTCGCGACGCTCCCCGGCCGCGACCGCGCCGCCCCGCGCATCGTCATCGGCTCCCACCTCGACAGCGTGCCCCATGGCGGCAACTTCGACGGCGCCGCCGGCGTCGTCGCCGGCCTCACCGCGATGCGTGCCCTGCGCTCCCTCGGCGTCGAGGCGACGTGCGACCTCACCACCATGGCGATCCGCGCCGAGGAGAGCATGTGGTTCCGCGTCTCCTACCTCGGCAGCCGCGCCGCGCTGGGAACGCTGCCAACGTCCGCGCTGGACGCGACCCGCGTCGATACCGGCCGCACCCTCGCCGACCAGATGCGCGAATGCGGCGCCGACCCGGAGTGCGTCGCGCGCGGGGACGCCTCGCTTGCGCCGGAGTCGGTCGCCGCCTACGCCGAGCTCCATATCGAGCAGGCGCCGAGCCTCCTGGTCGACGGGCTGCCGATGGCGGTCTGCACCGCCGTGCCCGGAAACTTCCGCTATCCCAACGCCCGGGTGATCGGCGAATACAACCACGTCGGCCTCCCCCGCCGCTTCCGCCGGGACGCCGTGACGGGCGCGGTCGACGTCGCCAGCTACCTCGACGACGTCTGGCAGGCGAACGAGGCCGCCGGCCGGCCGATGGCCGTCACCATCGGCCAGTTCTTCACCGACCCGGAGCAGCACAGCCTCACGCACGTCCCGGGCGAGGTCCGCTTCAGCCTCGACGTGCGATGCTACGACGAGGCCCAGCTCGCCAGCCTCGAGGCCGACCTCCTCGACGCCCTCGCGGAGATCGAGGCGCGGCGTGGCGTCAGGATCGACCTCGGGCCACGCACGGGCGTGCCGGTCGGCACCATGGCGCCGGAGCTCATCGCGGCGCTGACCGAGAGCGCCCGGCGGCAGGACGTCCCGTCGATCCTCCTCGGCAGCCCCGGGTCCCACGACGCGGCCGCCTTCGCCGCCGCGGGCGTGCCGACGGCGATGATCCTCCTGCGCAACGCCAACGGCAGCCACAACCCGGACGAGGCCATGGAGATCGACGACTTCATGGCCGGAACCACCGTCCTCACCGACTGGCTCTTCAACGCCGTCTCGGACGCCGCCTCCCTCCGCTAAGCACCTGTCACAACAAGGGTCGTTCCATGCTGATCGCTGACAAGTTCGAGTTCAACGATGTTCCGGAGGCGAAGGCGCAGCTCAACTTCGCGCCCGAGACATACATCGTCGACAGTACGATCCGGTCGCTTCAGTCCGGCGTCTCCGGAAGTCTGCACACCGCATCGGACATGATCGAGATCGGCGCGGCCCTGTCGGACATCGGCGTGCGCGAACTCATCGTGAACCTCTCCTGGAAGGACGGCTTCACCGTCGCCGAGGGGCTGGCCGAGAAGAACCTCTCCGCCCGCGTCGTCGGTACCTTCCGTGCCCGCCATCCGATGGCCGAGACCTGGGCGAAGGACGGCATCGCCGCCGGCTGCGACGAGATCTGCTTCGAGTCCGCCAACGACGCGGATCACTTCAGCCGCCTCGCCGATCCGGTGCGCGAGAGCAACCGCGGCGTCAGCCACGGCTTCGCGGAGGCCTACGCCTACAAGGAGGTGGTGGACATCGTGCGGGCCGGCGTCGCGCTCGGCTGCCGCAGCCAGAGCTTCCACGACAGCTACTTCCGCTTCGCGCTCACGCCGGAGGGCGCCAAGGCGTTCTACTCGGCCCTGCGCCGCGACGTGCCGGACGCACCGCCGCTCTACATCCACCTTTCCAACTTCTACGGCAACGCGACCATGACCGCGATCGCCTCGCTCGCCGCCGGCGCCAGCGCGGCGGACGTGTGCATGAACGGCATCGGCCACCACTGCGGGCACATCCAGATGGCCGAGATCGTCACCGCGCTCGCAGCGCTCTACGGCGTCGATGCGGGGGTCAAGCTCGACCGCCTGACGGAGGTCTCGCACCTCGTGCGCGAGCGCACCGGCTTCAACGGCCCGCTGCACAGCCCCGTCACCGGCGACAACGGCTTCATGATCGACGGTGCCTACTGGGCCGCCGAGGCGCACATCCCCTACGAGGAGCGCATCCACGCCAAGTTCCCGATCGACCCGCGCGCCGTCGGCAACGTCGAGACGGTGGTCTGGGCGCCCGGCACCATCAACACCGGCAGCGTCCGCTCCAAGCTCGGCGCGATGGGCATCGACAACGCCACCGTCACCGACGGCTCGGTCGAGCACATCATCTTCGCGCTGGAGGACCTCCTTCGCCAGCGCAACACCTACCCGAACTGGGTGACCGACCGCGAGTTCGAGCAGCTCTGCCGCGACGTCCTGCGCCGGGGCTACTGAGATGCAGCGCACCGACCTCCTGATCGCCGGCGCGACCGTCCTCACGGTCGACACCGAGTTCACCATCCTCGAGCCCGGCTGGGTGCGGGTGCGCGACGGCGAGATCGTCGCCGTGTCCGCCGAGCCCCTCGCGCCGGAGGACGGGGAGGAGGTGATCGACGGGACCGGGCGCCTCCTGATGCCGGGGCTCGTCAACACCCATGTGCACCTCTTCCAGACGCTGTTCCGCGGCGTCTACGAGGAGCGTCCCCTCGGCATCTACCTCGACTACATCTACCGCTCGGGCGTCGAGATGCGCCCCGAGGACAGCCGCCTGTCGGCCATGCTCGGCAGCCTGGAGGCGGTGCGCAACGGCACCACCACGCTGGTGGACCACCACTTCCTCAACCGCATCCCCGAGCTCGCCGAGGAGACCATCGAGGGTATGCGCGCCGTCGGCGTTCGCGCCGGGCTGGCGCGCACGGTGATGGACATGGGCACCGGCATCCCCACGGAAGTGAAGGAGACACCGGAGGACGGCATCCGCGCCGTCGCCGCGTTGCTCGAGAAATACCGCGAGGAGCACGACGCCGGCCGCGTCACCATCATGACCGGACCGAACACGCCAGGCGTCAACGCCAGCGACAAGGCGGTGATCGCGACGCGCGACTTCGCCCGCGAGCACGGCATCCGCTGCAGCGCCCACACCGCCGAGTACAAGGGCGCGGTCGAGTCGGTCCGCACCCACTACGGGTACGACGGCGTCGTCGAGTGGCTGCATTCGCTGGACGCGCTGGGCCCGAACTTCCTCGCCGTGCACGCGGTGCAGGTGGCGCCGGGCGAGGTGGACCATCTCGGCGAGACCAACACCGCGATCTCCCACAACCCGTTCAGCAACCTCTTCTGCGGCGACCGCAACGCGCCGGTGAGCGACTACATGCACGCCGGCTGCCGCGTCTCGTTCGGCACGGACGGGGCGGCCAACAACAACGCGCAAGGGGTGCTCGACGTCCTGCGCATCACCCGCCTGCTGCAACGCACCCACCCGGTCGAGCCGGAAGCGATCAGCCCGCAGCGGGCCATCCGCATGGCGACCATCGAGGGCGCGGCCGCGATCGGCCTCGATCACCTCGTCGGCAGTATCGAAGTCGGCAAGCGCGCCGATCTCGCCCTCTTCGACGTCGAGGCGATGGCCCACACGACGCCGACCCACGACGTCGTCGTCCAGCTCGTGCATTCGATGAAGTCGAGCGATGTCTCGACGACCATCGTCGACGGCGTGGTCGTGATGCGCGATCGCGTGATCCGGACCGTCGCCGAGCGCGACGTGCTAGGCGATGCGGCGGCGGCGGCGAAGGCGCTCGTCGCCCGCCTCGGGTGAGCCGGGCGCCTCGGCCAGCGGCGGCGGCGCCACGTCGATCTGCCTGATGTCGGAAAGGAAGCGCTTCGCGAGCCGCGACAGCGGCCGCGAGGTGACGTAGAGCGCGCACGCCGACAGCTCCACCTCGGGCGTGAACGGCCGGACCTCGATGTTCCAGCCGATGGTGTCCGAGGCGGAGAAGGCGTCGACGACAGCGACGCCGAGTCCCTCCTCCACCAGCATGCAGGCGCTGGTGCAGTGCCGCACCTCCAGGCTGCAGGCGTAGTCGACCCCCTCCTCCTGGAACGCCTTGCGCACGATCATGCCGATCCGGCTCGTCGGATCGAGGCCGATGATCCGCTCCCCGTCGAGGTCCGCCGCACTGACGTAGGACTGCGACAGGAGATGATGGCCCTTCGGCAGGGCGACCATCATCTTGCCGTAGGCGACCGGGACGATCGTCATGCCCGGGCGCGGCGCCGGCGCGACGCCGAAGCCGAGGTCCGCGAACCCCGCCTCCAGCCCCTCGATCATGCTCTCCATGCGGCGCTGATCGAAGTAGACGTAGAGGTCGTTTCCGCGCTGGGCGAAGCGGGCGACGGCGCGGGCGACGAGCGAGCGGCCGACGGCCTGCGTCGTCAGCACACGGAGGCTTCCGCGGCGCAGCGTCCGCATGTCGGAGACGCGCGAGGCGAGGGCGCGGGCCATCGCCTCGACCGGCTCGGCATCACTGTAGAGCGTGCGGGCGTCGTTCGTCGGCACGAGCCGGTTGGACACACGCTCGAACAGCGGAAATCCGAGCTGCGCCTCCAGATGCTTGATCGAGTTGCTGACGGCCGGCTGGCTGATACCGAGCTCGTGCGACGCCGCCACCACCGTGCGGCATCGCATGACTGCACAAAACACCTCGATTTGCCGAAGATTCACGAGGACCCCCGCACGGCGGACCAGGCTGCTCCGACATCAACTCGGGGCAGTTCGAATCATTCAGCAATTTCAGTGCCATGGAGCCGCACCGCGACATTCGCGACCTGAGGGACCGGGACCGGCCCGGCGGATGCGACAACCCTCAGTCCCGGTAGCTGCTGTCGATCCGGTCCAGTTTGCGAAGCATCGCCGGCCACATCCGCGTCCCCTTCACCGACTTCGATGAAAACTGTTGGGCCGCATGCCGGACGGTCTCGTCCGACGGGAGCGAGAGCGGCGCACCGGTCGTCTGCGCCTCGATCTGGATGCGGCAGGCCATCTCCAGGTAGTACATGTAGTAGAAGGCCTCCGCGACGGTCCGACCCACGGTGAGAAGTCCGTGGTTTTTCAGTATCATGGCCGGCTTGTCGCCGAGGTCGGCCTGGAGCCGCTCGCGCTCCGAGAGGTCGAGCGCGATGCCTTCGTAGGCGTGGTAGGCGAGGCGGCCGTAGAACTCCATGCTCATCTGGTTGACCATCAGGAGCTCGCCCTGGAGCGCCGCGACGGCCATCCCCGCGAGCGTGTGCGTGTGCATGACACAGATCGCGTCCTCGCGCGCCATGTGGATCGCGCTGTGGATGGTGAAGCCGGCCGGGTTCACGTCGTCCGCGCCGTCGACCGAATAGCCGTCCGGGTCCACCACCACGAGGTCGCTGGCCCGGATCTCGTCGAACGTCATGCCGTAGGGGTTGATGAGGAATCGGTGCGACGCGCCCGGAAGGCGGACGGACGTGTGCGTGTAGATCGTGTCGTCCAAGCCGTAGTGTGCCAGCAGGCGGTAGGCGGCGGCGAGATCGGTCCGGAGGCCGAGTTCAGTCGCATCGGAGAGGGGTTGGTCCATGGAGGGGTCTCGTGCTGGTCGCTCGCATCATCGCAGCGCGGGATGTGCCGGGGTCGCGATCGAGCTATGGCCGGAATCGGGAGGTGACAGGGCGCTTCGGTCGGTGCACCGGACGGTGCTCGCCATGGCGGTACCGGCCCTCACTGTGATCCCCGCGACGGCCGCGGGCAAGCGTTTCCTGTCCCGCAAAGGGCCAATGACCTCCTCGTGTTGAGGTATCCTTTGCCATCGCGTGCAACGTTGACCCGTTCAACCGCGCCCGGTGGTCGACGCCCTCAACTGCCAACGGAAGCCCACCCTTGACGAAGAAGACGATGCAAGCGGTCCGGCCGCGCCGAGCGCCGACACTCGACGACGTGGCACGCCAGGCGGAGGTCTCGCGGACCAGCGTCTCGATGGTCGTGAACGGGACCGCCCAGCGCCTGCGACCCGAAACGCGCCATCGCATCGAGGATGCCATCCGCCACCTCAACTACCGGCCGAACAAGGCCGCGCGGGACCTGCGGTTCTCCCGCGGGGTCACGGTGGCGATCGTCGTGATGGACAAT
Organism: Acuticoccus sediminis; assembly: GCF_003258595.1. NCBI lineage: Bacteria > Pseudomonadati > Pseudomonadota > Alphaproteobacteria > Hyphomicrobiales > Amorphaceae > Acuticoccus > Acuticoccus sediminis. Next base: position 124,283 of record NZ_QHHQ01000009.1, on the reverse strand, counting down.
TCGCCCGCCTTCATGGGCGCGCCGTTCACCGCCCATCTCGTCGCCGGGCTGTGCAACCGCCTGTCCGCTGAAGGGCAGTCGCTCACCCTCCAGGGCATCCAGCCCGACCAGATGACGCAGGCGCACAGCGAGCGCTACGCCCAGGCCGACGGGCTGTGCCTCCTCCTCTCCGGCAAGGAGGACGAGCGCGACCGGGCGATCGAGTCCTTCGGGTCTCTCGGGGTCCCGATCGTCCTATTCCAGGAGCGCCCGCGCCGGGACCTGTCCGATTGCTGCGTCATCCGGCAGATGGACCGGGAGGGCGGCCGCATGATCGCCGAGGATGTCCTGCAGTCCGGCGCCCGGACCATCGTCATCGCCCTGCCGGCCCAGTCCTGGTACTCCGTCGACGAGCGCGTGCGGGGGATGCGCGACGCCATCGCGAAGGTGCCGGACGCGCGGGTCGAGCTCCTTCCCTGCGGGGACGAATCGGGCCTCGCGGTCGCCACAGCGCTCGACCGGAGGCTCGCGAGCGCCCCCCGGCCGGACGCCATCCTCGGCACCAACGACCGGATCGCCATCGCCGTCCTCAACACGGTCGCCAAGAACGGGCTGACGGTCCCGGACGACATCCGCGTCACGGGGTTCAACGGCTTCGACCCCCGCGACCTTCAGCAACCGACGCTGACGTCGGTCGCCTCCGCCGCCTACCAGCTCGGCGTCGCCGGCGCCGAGAGCCTGTTGGCTCGATTGCAAACAGGCTCGTTCGCCGCACCGGAGATCACGCTCCCGGTGCAACTCCTGCCCGGAAATTCCACACGGCGAGCCTAGACCGCTCAATCGCTGAGCGTTGTGTCCGTTTTGACTGCAAACGCCGGCCGGAGGCTTGTGAGACGCCGAAAATCGGTCAAATTGGGTTAGTGTAACGCTACACTAGCGCGAAACAGCGTCCCTCAACCCTCGACATGGAGTCTCTCATGAGCGGCAGCGGCATGAAGCGCCTTAGCGCTCCAATGGTCTCGCGGCGCGGATTTCTGGCCGGATCCGGCGGCATTGCATTGGGGCTGTCGATGCCGAAATGGGCGACGGCGCAGGGCAAGAGCATCGTCTCCTGCATCTTCGGCGGCAGCTTCGAGGACGCCTACCGCAAGTCGATCGTCGAGCCGTTCACTGCGGAGACCGGAGTCGAGGTGACGCTCAAGTACGGCAACGGCTCCGAGTGGCTCACCAATGCCGTGATCAACCGGAACAATCCGGAGATCGACCTCCTCTGGCTGCCCTACCCGCAGAACATCCAGGCGATCAACGAGGGCCTCTGCATCGAGCTGACGCCGGACGACATCCCCAACCTCACCGAGATCGCCGCCCCCTGGTATGACGGCTTCCGCAAGATGGGCGTCGGCCTCGACTACGCCTCCTTCGGCATCGGCTACCGCACCGACATGGTCGAAACCGAGCCGACGTCGTGGAAGGACCTCTGGAACGAGGAATATGCCGGCAAGATCACGCTGCCCGACATCACCGCGTCGGGCGGCTACCAGCTGCTCGTGATGGCCGCGATCGCACACGGCGGCTCGATCGAGAACATCGACCCCGGCTTCGAGGCGCTGAAGGAGCTCAAGCCCCGGGTGCGCAAGTTCTACAAGTCCAACCCCGAGGCCACCCAGCTCCTGGAGCGCGGCGAGGTGGCGGTCGCCGCCTGGTTCGACGGTCGCAGCTGGGGCCTTGCCGACAAGGGCGTGCCGATGAAGTGGGTCGCGCCGAGCGAGGGCGCCTCGGCCGCCATGGTCTCCTACCACATCCCGACCAACGCGCGGGATCCCGAGGTCTGCAAGGCGTTCATCAACTACGCGATCTCGAAGGAGGCGCAGGAAGCCTTCTGCAACATGATGCAGTACGGGCCGGTCAACACGACCGCCGTGCTGACGGGCCAGGCCGCCGAGCGCGTCCCGCCGCTGTCCAGCCTGAAGCAGCTCGACTGGTTCGGCATCGTGCCCCGCATCGGCGAGTGGCAGGACCGCTGGAACCGGGAGATCACCAGTTGATCTCTCTCGACGACAGGACCCGGTCGCTCGACGACGTCGAGCGGCTCGACCCGGCGCACACCGCGCTGGTGCTGATCGACATCCAGAACGACTTCTGCCACCCCGACGGCGCGTTCGGCCGCATCGGCAGCGACCTTTCGATGATGCCGGCGATGGCCCGCGAGGCGCGTCGGCTGCGTGACAGCGCCCGCGACCGCGGCATCGTGACCTTCTACGTCCGCGCGACCTACGACCCCGAGGTGCTGGGCGCCCCGCTCGCCGAGACCTACGCCCGGAGAGGCTTCAGCGACGGCCAGTGCCCGGAGGGAAGCTGGGGCGCGGACTGGTACGACGGCCTGTCGCCCGATCCCGAGCGGGCGGCGGACATCGTCGTCACGAAGCATCGCTTCAGCGTCTTCCAGGGCACCGAGATCGACCTCTACCTGCGCGCCAACGGCATCCGGACCGTGGTGTTCGCCGGAGTCGTGACCAGCGGCTGCGTGGAATCGAGCCTGCGCGACGCCTTCTTCCGCGACTACTACGTCGTGGCTGCGGAGGACGCGATGACCGAGGCCTCGCCCGAGCGCCACCGCGCCTCGCTCCACAAGATCGGCCAGGCCTTCGGCGAAGTGCGCCCCGCCGCCGCCATCGCCGGGCTCTGGCTGGCCGCCAACGGCCCGGGCGCCGACCTCTCCATCGCGGCGAAGGCGGCGCGGATCCCCGGGACGCTCGCCGACCGGATCGATCCGGCCCACACGGCGCTCCTGCTCATCGATCTCCAGGAAGACTTCTGCGCCACCGAAGGCGTGATGGGGCGCAACGCCGAGGATCTCTCCGACATCGCGCGCGCCGTGAAGGGCTGCCAGCGCCTCCTCGGCATCGCGCGCGCGGCCGGCCTTCAGGTGATCCACCTGCGCGCCGAGTACGGCGAGGCGGACGCCTCGCCCGTCAGCATCTTCGCCAGCGCGGACGTCGACGGCATGAGCTGTTGCCGCCCGGGAACCAGCGGTGCGCGCATCCTGCCCGAGGTGGCGCCCGTCGAGGGGGAATGGGAAGTCGTGAAGCGCCGCTTCTCCGGCTTCGTGGACACGCGGCTGGAACTGATGCTCCGCTCCAACGGGATCCGCACGCTCATCGTCGGCGGCGTCGCCACCCAGTGCTGCGTCGAATCGACGGTGCGCGATGCGGCGCTCAGGGACTATTTCGTCGTCGTGGCGAGCGATGCCTGCGGGGCGCGCGGGCGCATGCGCCACCTGCACGACGCCTCGCTGGAGGTGATGGGTCTCTATTTCGCGGAGGTCTGCCCGATCGACCGGATCGAATCCGCGCTGGCGCCGGCGAAGACCGCTGCATGAGGCAGTCGGCCCTCCCCTGGCATCTGCGACTGATACTGCTGGCGCCGGCGCTGCTGCTCGTCGCGGTCCTGCTGGGAGGTTCCCTGGCGCGGCTCTTCGAGCTGAGCTTCCACCAGATCCTGCCGGGCCGGCTCTCCGTCGACCCGGGCTTCACGCTCGCCAGCTACGGCCGCGCGCTCGGCGACCTCTTCCACTTGCGCATCCTCGGGCGGACGCTGCTCGTCGCCTTCGCGGTGACCGCGGCCTGCGCCGCCCTCGGCTTTCCGCTCGCCTACTTCCTGTGGTCGGCCCCGAAGCGCTGGAAGGGCGTTCTCGTCCTTCTCGTCGTGGCACCGCTCCTCATCAGCCTCGTCGTGCGCGCCTACGGCTGGATGGTCCTGCTCGGCGACAGCGGCCTCCTCAACCGCCTGCTCATCGGCCTCGGCCTCACCGACGCCCCGCTCCATCTCCTCTACGGCATGCCCGCGGTCGTCATCGGCCTCATCCACGTGCAGATGCCGTTCATGGTGCTCTCCATCCTCGCCGCGATGGAGCGGATCGACCCGACCCTCCTGAAGGCGGCCGAGACCCTCTCCGCCTCCCGCCTGAGGGCGATCGTCGAAGTCCTGCTGCCGCTCTCGTTTCCCGGCATTCTGGGCGGCGCGACGCTCGTCTTCACGCTCTGCATGACCGCGTTCGTCACTCCGCAGCTTCTCGGCGGCACCGGCTCGCAGGTCATGACCACGCTGATCTACGGACAGTTCATGTCCGGCTTCAACTGGCCTCTCGGCGCCGCGCTCGCCGCCGTCCTCTCGGTCGCATCTCTGGTCGGCGTCGTCCTCATGACGCAGGCCGCGGGGCTGCTGCCGTCTGTCCGGCGCGAACGTCGCGCCGGCCGAGAGACGGGAGCACCGCACCCGTGACACGCGTCCTCTTCGCTCTCCTGGTGACGGCGATCTACGCCTTCCTCTTGTGCCCGCTGATCGTGGTGGTCGCCGCCTCGTTCAGCAGCGGCGACATCGTCACGTTCCCGCCGCAGGGGTTCTCGCTGCGCTGGTACGGGGAGGCGCTCTCCAAGGCGCTGTTCACCGGCGGCCTGACGACCTCGATCCTCCTCGGCATCGCCGCCGCGGTCGGCAGCAGCGTGCTCGGCGTCCTCTCCGCCATGGGCCTCGCCTCCGCCGAGTTCCGCGGCCGGCAGGCGCTCGAGCTCATCCTGCTGTCGCCCCTCATCGTCCCGGGCGTGGTCATCGGCATCGCGCTGCTGACGAGTTTCTCCGAATTCGGCCCGCGCGGAGCGTGGCCGCGCCTCCTCCTGGCGCACGTCCTGCTGACGCTGCCCTACTCGGTCCGCACCGTGCTCATCTCGCTGCAGCGGCTCGACCCCGCGCTGGCGAGCGCCGCCGAAACGCTGGGCGCCAGCCGCGCGCGCATCTTCTTCGAGATCACGCTGCCCCTGATCCGGCCCGGCATCATCGCCGGCGCGCTCTTCGCCTTCGTCATGTCGTTCGACAACGTGCCGGTCTCGGTGTTCCTCGTCAGCGCCGACACGACGACGCTGCCGCTCGCGATCATGTCCTACCTCGAATACAACTTCGACCCGTCGGTCGCGGCCATCTCGACCATCATCATCCTCGTCATGCTGGCGCTGTCCCTGATCCTCGAACGGATCGCCGGTCTCCGGCGCGTCCTGTCGACAAGTTGAGTCCCCATGGCCGACCTCGCACTCCTCAACCTGCGCAAGCGCTACGGCAGCCACGTCGCCGTTCGCGACATCGACCTCTCGCTGAATTCCGGCGACTTCCTCACGCTGCTCGGCCCCTCCGGCTGCGGCAAGACGACGACGCTCAAGCTCATCGCGGGCATCGAGGCGCCGGACGCCGGCAGCATCCGCCTCGGAGCCAGGGACGTCAGCCGCGTGCCGGTCAATCGGCGCGGCATCGGCTTCGTCTTCCAGAGCCTCGCCCTGTTCCCGCACCGCACGGTGACGGAGAACGTCGCCTTCGGCCTGAGGATGCGGGGCGTGCCCCGTCGCGACATCGCCGAGCGGACGACGCGCGCGCTCGACCTCGTCCGGCTCTCGGCCCACCGGGACAAGCTCCCGCAGCAGCTGTCCGGCGGCCAGCAGCAGCGGGTGGCGCTCGCCCGGGCGTTCGTGATCGAGCCGCCGGTCATGCTGCTCGACGAGCCGCTCAGCGCGCTCGACCGCAACCTGCGCGAGGCGATGCAGGTGGAAATTCGCGACCTGACCCAGCGCCTCGGAATCACGTCGGTCTTCGTGACCCACGACCAGGCCGAGGCGATGGCGCTGAGCGACCGCATCGCCGTGATGAACGACGGCGCCATCGAGCAGTTCGGCAGCCCGCAAGAGGTGTTCCGCCGGCCAGCGACGCCGTTCGTGGCGGCCTTCATGGGCGTGTCGAACCTCTTTCCGGCCATGGCGGAGGGCGACGGGCGGCTCCGGCTCGACGACTTTCCCGACTGCGCGATCGAGGCCGCCGTCCCGCTTTCGCAGGGCGAGCGCGTGACCGTCGCCCTCCGGCCGGAGGACGCATGCCGGTGCGAAACCGACGCCGGCTGGGCGCTGACGGTGCGTCGCTCCATCTACCAGGGCACACGCGCCTCGGTCTGGCTGGGGCTCCCGTCGGCCCCCGCCGGTTCTGCCGAGATCGAGGCGACGCTCCCCATCGCCGGCGCGCCGCCAGCGACGGGCGAGACGGTCCACGTCACCTGGCCGGTGGACCGGGTGATGATCTTCCCGCAAGACCCCGGCCGGAAGACCCGGCCCGCGGCGTGAGGCGGCCGCGCCTCCCCGTCGTGCCCCGCGCGGGGGCGGGGCCGGGATCAGGCCTCGGGATGGGCTCCCGCCCCGTCAGGTCCCGAGGCGGTCCTCGCTAACCGCGGCCCGGTCCCGCCGTCCGGACCGGCGCGGCGGGGTGCGAGTCCGGAGATGCGCGTGGGGGAATGCGCGCCGGGTGGATCAGGCCGCGAGCTTCGGTCGCTCGGCGTCCTCCATCGCGCGGCGGTAGGCGACGGCCGCGTCGCCGTCCTTCAGGGCCACGTCGCTCCAGCCGACGATCTCGCCCATCTTCACGGCGCGGGTCAGCGTGACGTCCTGCGCGAGGCCGATCGGCAGCGCACCCTCACGCAGCGACCGCTCGGCCGGGATCACCTTGCCCCACACGCAGTAGCCGCCCTCGCCGTCCAGCGTCTCGCCCGCCGCGAGGTCGCGCTTGGCGCACGCCACCGTGTCGCCGGTGAAGGCGCGCGCGGAGCCGGTCGCCTTCCCTTCCAGCGCCGCGAGCAGCACCGACATGTTGAGCTCCAGCCCGATCATGTGGAACGGCCGGTACATCGCGGCGTACTGGCCGGTGGAGTCGGTCGGCATCCCGTACTGGCGGAAGCAGGCGGCCGCATAGTCGTTCGGCGCCTTCACCACGACGTAGACGCCCCAGCGCAGGTCCCCGGCGACCTGCCGCCCGTCCGGCTCCATCGAGGTGACGACCTCGGTGACACCCTCCCGCTCAAGGACGCCCCCGATCGCCTTCGGACGGAGGATGTGGGCGAGGTCGTGCGCGCCCGCCGGCGGGAACAGCAGGCCGTCCGACGGCACCGCGAGGCCGCACGCGTTGGCGATCGCCGCCATCTCGATGCTCGACTTCGTGCCGTCCACGAAGGAGTTGAACATCTTGGGGTTCATCCCTGCGACGCGCGCGGCCTCGGGGGTAATGTTGTAGTGGCTCCAGACCGTGTCCGGGGTGGACTGGTGGTAGTGGGCCATGTGCTTCGTGCCCTTGCCGGCCGCCGCGACCTCGAAGCCGCAGCAGCGCGCCCACTCCACCATCTCGGCGACGAGGGCGGGCTGGTCGCCGTAGGCCATGGAGTAGACGGTGCCGGCCGCGGCCGCCTCGCGGGCGAGGGCGACGCCGGCGAGGACGTCCGCCTCCACGTTCACCATGACGATGTGCTTGCCGGCCGCGAACGCGGCCCTCGCGTGGGTGATGCCGGCGCGCGGATGGCCCGTCGCCTCGATCACCACGTCGACGTCGTCCCGGGCCAGCGCGGCGAGGCTGTCGTCGGTGAAATCCGTCCCGGCGACGGTCTCGGCGCTCCAGCCGACGGCGCGGCAGGCGGCCCTCGCCGCGTCGACGCGCAGGTCCGCGATCACCGCCACCTCGAGCCCCGGCGTCGTCGGCACCTGGCTGAGGAACATCGAGCCGAACTTGCCCGCGCCGATGAGGCAGACCCGCACCGGCCTCTCCTTCGCGCGCTCCAAGAGCTGCCGATAAAGGAACATCGCAATCCTCCCACTGGTCTTGTTTTGCCGGGACACTAGCACGTGCGCGGGCGATCCCCAGCGGGACACGTGACGCAGAGTCGGCGTTTCGCGGCCGATCGGCCGCCGCCTCCCGGTCCGCGCAAAGGGCCGCGACCGCCGCCGATCACGTTGCCGTCACCCGGCGCCGTCCGCCACGGGGATGACACCCGCCGATGGCTCCGTAAACATGACGAACGATAGCGGAGCCGACCGACATGTCCTCACCCGATCCCGCCGCGAGCGAGCCCGTGCGACTGCTGCCCGGCGACCCCGCCCCGGGGTTCATCCAGCGCAGCGTCGCCAATCCCCGCTACGCCTTCGACTCCGCCGCCGGCCGCTACCTTGTGCTCTGCTTCTACGGCAGCGCCTCCGACGCCCACACCGACGCGGCGCTGCAGGCCGCCTACGCCAGGACGGACCACTTCGACGACGCCCGCGCATGCTTCTTCGGCGTCAGCGTCGATCCGAGGGACGAGGCGGAGGGGCGCGTCGCCAACCGCATGCCCGGCTACCGCCACTTCTGGGACTTCGACCTCGTCGCCTCCCGCCTCTACGGGGTCGTGCCGAAGGACGCCGCGCCCGGCAGCGGCCCCATCGCCCTCGCCCGCCACTGGTTCGTGATCGACCCGACCATGCGGGTGATCGCCGCCGTCCCGTTCCGCGCCGACCGGGGCGACATCGCCGAGGTGATGGCCGTCCTCGACGACCTGCCGCCGCCGGAGCGGTTCGCCGGCATCGACCTGCAGGCGCCCATCATCTTCCTGCCGCGCGTGTTCGAGCCCGAGCTCTGCCGTCACCTGATCGGCCTCTACGAGGAGCAGGGCGGCGAGGAGAGCGGCTTCATGCGCGAGGTCGACGGCCGCACCGTCGGCGTCACCGACGCGAGCTTCAAGCGCCGCAAGGACTACAACATCGCCGACCGCGCCCTGATCGGCCAGCTCCAGGGGCGCTTCCTGCGCCGCGTCATCCCGGAGATCGCCAAGGTGCACCAGTTCAAGGCGACGCGGATGGAGCGCTACATCGTCTCCTGCTATGCGGCCGAGGACGGGGGCCACTTCTCCGCCCATCGCGACAACACCACGAAGGGGACGGCGCACCGCCGCTTCGCCGTGTCGGTCAACCTCAACGACGACTTCGACGGCGGCGAGGTGAACTTCCCCGAGTACGGCCCACGGTCATTCAAGGCTCCGCCGGGCGGCGCGGTGGTCTTCTCCTGCTCGCTGCTGCACAAGGTGAGCCGGGTGAGGCGGGGCCGCCGCTATGCGTTCCTGCCCTTCCTCTACGACGATCAGGCGGCCAGGATCCGGGAGGCGAACATGCGCTACCTCGGCACGCAGGAGGGCCAGGACGGCGCCGCGGCGAAGCCCGCCGCCGAGCCCGAGGCCTAAGCGGGGCGCGCCAGCAACGGGGAGCCCGAGCCGGAGACGAGATGAGCGCAGAGGACATCGACATCGTCGGTCAGCTCGACGCGCTGCGCCGCTACGCGCGCGTCCTGACCCGCGATCCGGAGGGCGCGGACGATCTCGTCCAGGCGACGCTGCTGCGCGCGCACGAGCGCCGGTCGTCGTTCCGGGAGGGCGGCGACGTGCGCGTATGGCTGATGTCGATCATGCACAACCTCTTCGTCGACGAGCGGCGCAGCACACTCGCCGCCGAGGCCCGCGAGCAGGCCTGGGCGGAGCTTCACCAGCGGCCCGTCGCGCCGGCCGGCGAGGCCGCCGCCCGGCTGTCACAACTCATGACCGCCTTCCTGTCGCTGTCGGGCGAGCAGCGCGAGGCGCTCCACCTCGTCGCCGTCGAGGGGCTCGACATTGCCGCAGCCGCCGCCGTGCTCGACCTTCCGGCCGGAACCGTGATGTCCCGCGTCGGCCGTGCCCGCGCCGCGCTGCGCACCTTCGAGGACGGTGCCCGGCCGGCACCGCCCCGGGCGCTCAGGATCGTCGGCGGGCGCCATGACTGAGCCTGGACCGCCGGAGCCCGGCGGCCGGAGTTCCGCGGGGACGGACGCCGAGGCCGTCTTCGCCATGGCCGACTACTTCGCCGCGCACCCCGACCGGGCCGCCGACGTCCTGGTGGACGCACGCCACGCCGAGGCCCTGCGGCTCGCCCTCGACGCCGGGCAGGCGCCGACCCCGCAGGCTCTCGTCGCCGAGGCGCGCCGCCTGGAAGGCTCGTTCCGCCGCCGCCGCCGCATCAGGCGCCTCGCACCCGTCCTCCTGGGCGCCATGCTGTTCGGCGCCGGATGGCTCGGCCACGGCCTCCTCCGGACCGCGGCGCCGCCGGGCGTGCCGCCGGTCGTCGAGGCGGCCCTCGACGCGCAGGCCGCGCTCGACCGGCGCCACGCGATGCTGTCCCAGGCGGAGAGCGCCGTCCTCGACGTCGAGGAGATCGGCGCCGCCCTCGGCGTCGAGGTGCCGCAGATCCCGGCCGGATGGATCGTGCGCGACGTCCAGGTCGTGGCCGCGCCGGACCGGCCCGCCGTCGCCATCGCGTTCGACGTGCCCGAGCTCGGCCGCGTGCTCCTGTTCTCGACCGCCCGCGCCGCGGACGACACCCTGGACCCTCTGACGGCGTTCGAATACGCCGACAACGCCGTCGCCATGTTCGAGCAGGGCCACTCCGCCTACGTCCTCCTCGACACCGCCGGCCATCCCGACCAGCTCCGCACCAGCGCCACGCTCCTCCTGCGTCGCGGCTGACCCCGGGCCGGTCCGGAACGCTCCGCCCGTCGCGGGGCCCCGGCACGGGCGGGCGCCGTCCGCAGGGTTGCGCAAGCTGCCGCCGGTAGGCTTCCCGCCACCACGCGTGGGAGAGGTCCGGAAGAGTGAGCAAGATCCTGGGACGCGCACCCAATGCGCTCAACAACATCGCGCTGTCGCTGAAGCTGATCGCCTCGGTGTCTGTCGTTCTCGCCCTGCTGCTCGCCGTCTGGGGCTTCGGGCACCGCGGCGTCGGCGAGATCGACGGGATGTTCTCCCACTACCGCCGGAGCGCCCACGCCGACATCTTCCTGTCGGGGCTGCGCACGCGGGTGATGCGCGCGAACCTTGCCGTCGCCAACTTCGTCGGCCGGAACGGTGAGGTCTCGGCCGCGGACGCCGCCGTCACCGTCAACGCCATCAGCGACGACGCCACGGCCGCGCGCGCCGAGGCCCTGTTCGAGGGGGACCCCGCCGTCCTCCCGGCCGTGCGCGACATCCTCGGGCGCGCGGACACCTATGCCGCGCTCTTCGATCGTCTCGCGGCCGAGCAGCGGCGCTATGACGACCTCTTCGCCGAACTCGAAAGCGAAGGGCAGGCGCTCAAGGTCGCGCTGGAGGGGCTGATCCGCTCGGTCTTCACCGGCGCGGACGGCGATGCCGAGCGCGAGGTCGCCACCTTCGAGGAACACGCCCTCCTCGGCGAGGTGGAGGCGCTGCGGTTCCTCGTCGACTTCAAGCCGGAGCCCGCCGCCGCCGCGCGCCGGGAGTTCGGCGAGGCGACGACAGGCATCGAGCGCTACCGCAACACCAACCCGCAGCGGATCCGCCAGACCGAGAGCGTCCTCTCCGCCCTCGGTGCCTACCGCGAGACCTTCGACGCCATCGAGACCGTCATCGTGCGCCGCAACGCGCTCCTCCGGGACGAGATCATCCCGCTGGAGACCCGGATCCTCGCCGACGTCCAGCACCTCGCCGAGGCGCAGGAGGCGGCGCAGCGCACCCTCGACGCCGAAGCCCCGTCCGCCGTCGCCTCGACGCAGTCGACGACGTTCCTGCTGTCGATCGTCGCCGTCCTCGTCGCCGTCGCCGCCGGGTTTGCCATCGTGATTACCGTCGGACGGCCGATCCGCGCCCTGACCGGCGTGATGAACCGCCTCGCCGACGGGGACACCGACTTCGCCGTCCGGCCGGACAACAGCCGGGACGAGTTCGGCCAGATGTGGACCGCCCTCGCCAAGATGCGCACCACCACCGAGGACGCCTTCAGCCGGGCGCAGATGATCGATCAGGTGCCGATGCCCGTCATGGTGGCGGACCCCAACGACGATTTCCGCATCACCTACATGAACAAGGCGACGCGCAAGCAGCTCGGCCTCATCGAGCACCTACTGCCGATCCGGGTGGACGAAATGGAGGGCGCCTCGATCGACCGCTTCCACAAGAACCCGGCGCATCAGCGGGCGATCCTCGCGAACCCGTCCATGCTTCCCTATTCAACGACGATCAACCTCGCCGGGGAGGAGCACCTGCACCTCACCTGCTCGGAGGTGCGCGACCGGGCGGGCCGCTACTCTGGCACGCTGCTGTCGTGGGAGATCGTCAGCCAGAAGGTCCGCAGCACCCGCGTCTTCGAGACGACGGTGAAGGCGACAATGGACCAGATGGCGGCGACCTTCACCGGCATGCGCCATCAGGTCGACGGGATCGTCGGCAGCGTGCGCACCACGCAGGGCGAGCTGACGGCCGGCGTCGGCGCCGTCGGCCAGGCGGCCGCCAGCGTCCAGATGGTCGCGTCCGCCGCGGAGGAGCTGTCGTCTTCCATCACCGAGATCACGCAGCGGATCTCGAGCTCGTCCGAGCGGATCCGGCGGGCGTCGCACGACACGCAGTCTGTGGCTGCGCAGGCCAACGAGCTCCTCGCCGTCAGCGGGCGGATCAGCAAGGTGGTGGAGACGATCTCCGACATCGCCGGGAAGACCAACCTCCTCGCCCTCAACGCGACCATCGAGGCCGCGAGCGCCGGGGAGGCCGGCAAGGGCTTCGCGGTCGTGGCGCATGAGGTGAAGGACCTCGCCACCCAGACCGCCGAGGCGACGCAGGAGGTCACCCAGCAGATCGACGCGATCCAGAAGCAGGTCGAGACCGTGGTCGGCGGCATCACGGAGGTGTCGCAGACCATCGAGTCGATGCGCGAGACCTTCAGCGGGGTCGCCGCCGCGGTGGAGGAGCAGCAGGCCGCCACGCACGAGATCACCGTCAACGCCCAGTACGCGGCGAGCGGCGTCTCGACCGCGTCGGACACGCTGCGCAACGTGGAGGACCTTTCCAAGGGCAACCTCACCGCCGCCCAGCTCCTGTCGACGGCGACGTCCGAGCTCAGCGAGGCGAACGACAACCTCGGCCGCGAATCCGACTCCTTCCTCGTCGAGATGAAGCGGAGCTGAGCGGGCGTCAGGCCGCGGCGCGTCAGTCCCGGGCGCCGGCGGGGTCGAACGCCTCGGGCGTCGCCGGGAGGTCGCTGAGGAGGAGGTCGTGCACGTGGCTGATCGCCATGGCGACGGCGCCCACCTCGGCCGCCTTGCCGCCGAGACGGCTCGCCTCCACCGGCACGGGGTCGGGCATGCACCGCGCGAGCTGGGCGCGCACCAGCGCCAGAAGCTCCGGCCGCACGCCGATGCTGCCGCCGAACACCACCGCCTCCGGGTCGAGCAGCGCCCGGATCGCGACGATCACCACTGCCAGCGTGCGCGCCACCTCGTCGAGCACCCGCGCGGCGGCAGGCGCGCCGGCGTTGTAGGCATCGAAGAGGGCGATCATCGACGCGTCCTTCGGGCCGCCGTACGCCCGGTAGCGCTCGAGGATGGCAACGCTGGAGATCGCCCGCTCCAGCGTGCCGGCGTGAAAGTTGCGGCTGTCGAACGGGTCCCCGCCCAGCGGGAGCCACGCGATCTCGCCCGCCGCACCGCGGGCGCCGCGCACGATCTGCCCCTCCGAGACGAGGCCGAGGCCGACGCCGGTCCCCATCGCCAGGAAGGCGAAGGTGCCGGTCGACCAGGGGCTCCCCCGGCTCAATTCGCCGTTGGCCGCCAGCGTCACGTCGTTCTCGGCGAAGACCGTCATGCCGAGCCGCGCGCCCAGCACCGCCTCGAGGTCCATCCGGTCGAGCCCGGCGACGTTGGTCACGAGGCTGAGACGGCGGCTCTGCCGGTCGTAGGCGCCGGGTACGCCGATCGCGCCGCAGGCGATCCGCTCCAGCGGCAGGCCGCGGCTCGCCGCCAGACGCCCGACCAGCGCGACGATCTGGTTCACCACCGCCTCGCCGCCGGCCGGTTCGGTGGGCTCGCGCGCCTCGGCGACCGTCCTGCCGGTGAGGTCGGCAATGCAGACGCGGAGGCTCGTGCCGCCGAGGTCGCCGCCCCACACGTGGCAGCGCGACGGGTTGAGTTCGTAGTTGGTGGCGCTGCGGCCGACGGCGCCGCGCTGCTGGCCCACCGCGCGCAGCCAGTCCTCCTCCAGCAGGTCGCGCACGATGTCGGACATCGTCTGCTTCGACAGTCCCGTGCGGCGCGACAGCTCCGCGCGCGAGATCGCGCCGGCCCGCACCACCTCCCGCAGAACCGTTCGCAGGGAGCTGCGACGGCTGTGCGAGTGCGCCGGAAAGCGAAGTAGGTGCTCGTTCATTCCAACAGCCAATCTTGTGTGCGTCGCGCGCGGCGCCGGTCCGGACGGATGCCCGGATCAGTGCCGCGGCAGCGCGAGGCCGCTCTCGCGGTCGAAAAGGTGCAGGGCGCGGGGCGATGCGGCGACCGTTACCGGACCGCCGGGCGCAAGGCCGTTCGCCGCCTCCGCCTTGGCGACCAGCGCCTGCCCGCCCGCCTTCAGATAGACAAGAGCGTCGTGCCCCAGCCGCTCGACGATCTCGACCTCGCCGGTGATCGCGCCGTCGCCCTCGCCGGCGGGTCCGACGCGAAGCTCGTCCGGCCTCAGCCCCACCGTGACCGGCCCGGCCGCCCCGCCGCCGGCCCAGGCGGCGGTGAAACCGGACAGCCCGTCGAGCGTCACGCGCCCGTCCGCGCCGAGCGCGCCCGGCACGAGGTTCATCGACGGGCTGCCGACGAACTGCGCCACGAACGTGTTCACCGGCCGCTCGTAGAGGTCGTCCGGGGTGCCGAGCTGCTCGATGTGCCCGTCACGCATGATGGCGATCCGGTCGGCGAGCGTCATCGCCTCCACCTGGTCGTGGGTGACGAAGACGATCGTCGACCCGAGCCGCTGGTGAAGGCGCTTCACCTCGAGGCGCATCTGGGCGCGGAGCTGGGCGTCTAGGTTGGAGAGCGGCTCGTCGAACAGGAAGACGGCGGGGTCGCGCACCATCGCACGGCCGATCGCCACGCGCTGGCGCTGCCCGCCGGAGAGCTGCGAGGGCTTGCGCTCCAGGAGCGGCGTCAGGTCGAGGATCGCGGCCGCCTCGCGGATCCGCTTGTCCTTCTCGCGCTTGTCGAGCTTCGCCGTCCGCAGGCCGAAGCCGATGTTCCTGTAGACGGTGAAGTGCGGGTAGATCGCATAGTTCTGGAACACCATCGCGATGTTGCGCGCCTTCGGCTCCACGTTGTTGACGACGCGCCCGCCGATGGCGATCTCGCCGCCCGACACCTCCTCGAGGCCGGCGAGCATGCGCAGGGTCGTCGACTTGCCGCAGCCCGACGGCCCGACGAGGACGATGAACTCCCCGTGCGCGATCTCGAGGTCGATGCCGTGCAGCACCTCGACCTGTCCGTAGCGCTTGACGAGCTTTCGGATGGAAACGTCCGCCACGGATCAGCCCCCCGCCCCGCTGAGCGCGCCGAACGCCTCCGACAGCGCCGCCGCGGCGACGGCCTCCCGCTCGGCGTGGTGGACCGCCGCCTCCTCCAGCGCGCCGAGGCGGGCACGATAGGTCTCCAGCGCGGCGGCCATCGCGGCCGGCCCCGGCCCGCCGTGCCGCTCGCGCACGGCGACGAAGTGCTCCGGACCGACGGCGGCGCGGAAGGCGTCCTCGTCGAGCCGGCTCGGCCGCCCCGCGAGCCGCTCGAACGCGGCCGCGAAGGCTGGGTACGCGTCGCTCAGCACGCCCTTTCCGGCGACCACCGCCGTCGCGACGGCCGACGCGATCTCGTGCCCCTCGCGGAAGGACAGGCCCTCGTCGCGCACCAGCGTGTCCGCAAGCTCGGTGATGGTGATGCAGGAGCGGTCGATGTTTCGCCGCACGTTCTCCGGCTCGACCCGCGCCCCGCCGAGCACCGCCGCGAGCAGGTCGAGGACGCGCCCGGCCGTCGCGAACGCCGCGAGGCCCGTCACCTGCACCTCCGCCTCGCTGTCGTTCATGTCGGTGAACGGCGTGTTGTGCATCGTGCGCACCACGGTCTCGGCCTGGCCGAGCGCCGTCGAGGCGAGGTGGCGCATATGCTCGATGGGCACCGGATTGCGCTTCTGCGGCATGATCGATGAGATCTGCACGAGGCTGTTGGCGACGTAGAGCTGGCCGACCTCGAAGCTCGTCCAGAACTGGAGGTCCTGCACCACGCGCCCGAGGTGCAGCATCATCAGCGCCAGCGCCGAATAGGGCGCCGTCACGTAGTCGACGCCGGCGATCGAGGCGTAGGAGTTGAGCGTCGGTTCGGCAAAGCCCAACAGCCCGGCCATCCGCGCCCGGTCGACGGGAAAGCCTGTCGTGGTGATCGCCGCCGCGCCCATCGGCGAGCGGTCGACCAGCGCCCGCGCCGCGTCGAGCCTGCCGATATCGGCGAGCAGCGTCTCCAGCGCGCCGGCGAGGTAGTGGCCGTACGTGGTCGGCTGGGCCGGCTGGCCGTGCGTGTAGGCGACGATGATCTCGCCCTTGTTGGCCCGCGCCGCGTCCAGCATCGTCCACGCCGTGGTGCGCGCGACGTCGAGCATGGCGTCGATGACCGCCTTGAGGCGCAGGCGGAAGATCGCGTGGTCGAGGTCGTTGCGGCTCCGCCCGGTGTGGAGCTTGCCGCCCAGCTCGTTGCCGACGCGGGCCTTCAGCGCGCCCTCCACCTCGAAGAAGAGGTCCTCGTGCGCGCCGGTGTAGGGCGAGGG
The DNA here is from genome assembly GCF_003258595.1 of Acuticoccus sediminis. Taxonomy (NCBI): domain Bacteria; kingdom Pseudomonadati; phylum Pseudomonadota; class Alphaproteobacteria; order Hyphomicrobiales; family Amorphaceae; genus Acuticoccus; species Acuticoccus sediminis. The sequence goes on along the minus strand of NZ_QHHQ01000009.1, from coordinate 107,827 downwards.
GGCGAGGATGTCGGACGCCTCGATCGCGGCGAGCGCTGACGCGATCTGCCGTGCCTCGTCCCCGGCGAGGATCCCCGTCTCCGCCAGCATCACGCAGTGCGCCCGGTTGATGCGCATCAGCGGCTCCGCGAACACCGTCTTGGCGTGCCCGTAGAGCGGCGCCAGCACGGTCCGCGCGTAGACCGGATCCGGGAAGGTTGTCGTGTCGGTCGAGGTCGGACGATCGGTCATGTCAGCCTTTGAGTCCGGAGAGGACGACGCCGCGGATGATGTACTTCTGGAAGAGGATGAAGACGATCAGCGTCGGGATGGTCGACACGGCGGCGCCCGTCATCACCATCTCCCATCGCGTCAGGTTCTCGCTGGCGAAGGACGACAGGCCCACCGGCACCGTGAAGAGCGTCGACTCCGACGTCGCGATGAGCGGCCAAAGGAACGCCGTCCAGTTGCCGAGGAAGGTGAAGATCGCCAGCGCCGAAAGGGCCGGCGTCACCAGCGGCATCGCGATCTCCCACCAGATGCGGAATTCCGACAGCCCGTCGATGCGCGCCGCGTCGATCAGCTCGTCCGGCACCGTCATGAAGAACTGGCGCATCATGAAGACGCCGAATCCGGTGATGAGGCCCGGGAACATGATCCCCCAGTAGGTGTCGAGCCAGCCGAGGCTGGCGCTCATCAGGTACCAGGGGATGACGAGCATCTCGGTCGGGATCATCAGGGTCGACAGGATCGCGATGAAGACGACGCCGCGCCCGCGGAAGCGGTACTTGGCGAGCGTGTAGCCCACCAGACTGTCGAAGAAGAGCACCGACACCGTGACCAGCGTCGACGTCACCAGCGAGTTGACGAACCAGTCGAGGAAGCGCGCGTCCGCCAGCAGCGCCGCGTAGTTCTTCAGCGTCGGACGAACCGGGATGAGGCGGAGGTCGTAGACCTGCTCCGGCGTCTTCAGCGACGTCGAGATCATGTAGGCGAACGGCATGATCATGACGATCCCGCCGAGCATCAGGAGCGTCCAAACGACGATCCTGCCGGGCCGGATGCGGGGGCGGTGCAGCGCCTGGCTCATGGCGGCGCTCATGACGACCGCAGCAGCCGGAGCTGCACTACGGTGATCACGAGGAGCACCAGGAAGAGCACCATCGTCTGCGCCGTCGCGTAGCCCATGTCGTAGTCGACGAAGGCGGAGTTGTAGATGTTGAGGACGAGGGGCCGTGTCGCGTTGAGCGGCCCGCCCTGGCCGTCGACGGTCATGTTGTAGACCTGGTCGAAGATCCTCAGGAAGCCGATGGAGGAGATGACGATCAGGAAGAGGAGCGTCGGCCGCAGCAGCGGCAGCGTGATCTCCCGCAGGATCGTCCAGCTCCCGACGCCGTCGATGCGCGCGGCCTCGTAGTAGGTCTCCGGAATGGCGCGCAGGCCGGCGAGGAAGATGATGACCTGGAAGCCGAGGCCGGCCCAGATCGCCGGCGCGAGCACCGACGGCAGCGCCTGGTCGACCGAGCGCAGGAACGGCTGCTGCGGCAGACCGAGGCTCGACAGGACGTCGTTGAAGAGGCCGATCGGCACCGGCTCGTAGAACCAGCGCCAGACCCACGCCATCGCCACCGCCGTGGTGAGGTAGGGCACGAAGTAGAGCCCGCGGATCAGCCCGTGCATCACCCGCACGCGGTCGAGGAAGTAGGCGACGGTGAAGGAGATCAGCAGGCTGATCGGGAGCCCCAGCGCGAGGTACTTGAACGTGTTGGCGAACACCTTCCAGAAGACGGGATCGGCGAACATCTTCCGATAGTTGGCGAATCCGATGAACTTCGGCTCGCGGAACAGGCTCCAGTTGGTGAGCGAGATCCAGGCGGAATCGAGCGTCGGGTAGAAGCGGACCACCACGAAGAAGACGATCGGCACGGCGAGGAACACCCACGCCCAGAGCGCCTGCTTCTGGTGGATCGTCAGACTGTCGATGGCGCGCATGGGGCCTCCTCGCCTCCGTGGCCCGGCGACGGTGCCGCCGGGCCGCCGCGGGTGCGGCCTACTCGGCGTAGAACTCGTCGAGGAGCTTCTGCTCGGCCGTCGCGGCCTCGGCGAGCGAGTCCTCCACCGAGACGCCGCCGATGTTGATCCGGTCGATCATGTCGAGCCAGATCTGCCGCTGCGCCGATTCGTTGACGAACTCGGTCGTCTGCGCGCCGTCGAGGCCGGCGAGGAACGGGCCGTAGACCGGGTCGGCGAGGTTCTCCTCGGTCAGCGCGACCGACGGGCGGGCGGGAAGCTCGCCCACCACCTCGAGCCAGAGCTGCATCGCCTCGGGGCGGGTGATGAACTCCAGGAACTTCAGCGACGCCTCGAGCTCTTCGCCCTCGGTGCCGCGCGTGATCCCGTTCACCCAGTAGGAGGCGTAGTTGGACGAGACGCCGTTCTGCGTGGGGAGCGGCGCGACGCCCCAGTTCAGCCCCTCCATCGCCTGGACGGCGCCGATGCGGAACGAGCCGTCGATGAGGATGCCGGCGCGCTGCGCCGCGAAGGACGCCTGCGACTCGTTCATGAAGCCGTATTCGGTGGCGTCGTGGACCATGAACATGTCGGTGTAGTCGTGCAGCGCGGCCGCGCCCTCTGGCGTGTCGTAGGTGACGGTTCGGCCGTCGTCGGAGTACGGTGCGCCGCCGTGCTGGCGGATCAGCACCTCGCGCCACCAGTGCGCGTCCTGGGCGACCGGCGTCGCGGTGATGCCGGCGACGAGGAGGTTGCCGCTGCCGTCGTGCTCGGCGATGGCCTTGGCCGCGGTGACCAGCTCCTCGTACGTGGCGGGCGGGCTCTCCGGGTCGAGCCCGGCCTTCGTGAAGAGGTCCTTGTTGTAGAACATCGCCAGCGAGCGCACCGCGGTCGGCAGGCCGTAATACTGCCCGTCGACCTTCATGCGCTTGACGATGGGGAAGTACTCCGCGTCGATCGTCGCGGGGTCGAAGGTCTCGGCCGGCAGCGGCTCGAGGAGGCCCGCCTTCAGGAAGTCCGGCAGCCAGCCGTAGTAGAGCTGGACGACGTCCGGCCCCTGCCCCGCCATCACCGCCGCGGCGATCTTGGTGCGGTACTGCGCGTAGGGAAAGTGCGTGTGCTTGACGGTGATGTCGGGGTTCTCGGCCTCGAACGCCTCGATCAGCTGGTCGATCGCCTGGACGCGCCCCTCGAAGTAGTACTGCCAGTACTCGATCTCGACCGCCACCGCAGGGGTGGACAGAAGCGCCGCGCCCAGCGCGGCCGATGCGATCGCCGTTTTCAACGTCATCACTACCCTCCAGTGGTAAGGTCTGCGGCCCGTGCGGCGGGCCCTCCGTCGTGACCGTCCGTGGCGAGCGGCCGCCACAGCGCGCGGTCCGGCCCCGCCGCGATGCGGCCGAACTGGAGGCCGTCGCGGAAGTGGCCCGCGGCCAGGATCCAGCCCTCCCGCGCCGCCGCGTCGATGAAGGCGCGGCGGGAGATGCGGGCGCGGGCCGCGTCGTGGTCGGCGCGGTGGGACCAGTCCGGCCGCTCCACCTGCGCCGGTGCGTGGAAGACGTCGCCGCACACCGCGAGCGTCCGCCCGTCCGCCGTGAAGAGGATCGCCTGGTGGCCGGGCGTGTGCCCCGGCGTCGCGCGGTAGCTGACGCCCGGCAGGATCTCCGCCCCGCCGGCGAGCGGCGTGACGCGCCCTGCCGCGATCAGGGGCCGGATCGAGGCCTCGAAGGCCTCGGCGTGGTGGGCTCCCATCCCCGGCGCGCCGGCGGCGAAGAAGGCCGCGTCCGCCGCGGGCACGAAGTACCTGGCACGGCCGAACACCGGCGCGCCGCCGTCGCTCGCCCAGCCGACGTGGTCCATGTGGAGGTGGGTGAAGACGACCGCGTCGACGTCGTCCGTCGTCAGGCCCGCCGCCGCCAGCAGCGGCGGCAGCCGGCCCTCGAGCCCGCCGAGGTAGGCGTTCGGGCCCCGACCGATGCCGGCGTCGCACAGGACGCGCGTCGCGCCGATCGTCACCAGGAAGGCGCCGAGGCTCGGCTGGAAGCGGCCCGCGGGGTCGAGCCCCGGCAGGGTCACCGACGCCCACTCGGCCGCGTCGACGGCCGGAAAGGACCAGGTCACCGCCACCGGATCCGGCACGGCGTCGATCAGGGGATGAACCGTGATCCGACCGAGGTCCAAGGGCGGCAAGGGCCCCTCCCATTTAGTTCTGCAATGGAACTAAATGGACGACTTCGACTTGTGTCAAGGATATTTGAGCGCTACCTCACGGCCCGATGGCGCAATCATCGCGCTATTCGTCAGAAAATTTGCCAATTGAGGCGAAAGCGAGGTTCCCTTGGCGTCCCCGCCCCCTCCAGGCCCGCCCCCTGCCGGAATGCTGGCCGAAGCCGGTCAGGCCGCCGGCGCCGTCGCCACGATGCTCCCCCGCGCCGAGGGCGCGCTCGCCGACCTCGCCCGCCGCGTCGCCGCCCGTCCGCCGCCGGTGATCACCACCGCGGCGCGCGGCTCCTCCGACCATGCCGCGAGCGTCTTCAAGTACCTGGTGGAGCTCGGCGCCGGGATCCCGGTCGCCTCGATCGGCCCGTCCATCGCCTCGGTCTACGCGCGCCCCCTGCGCCTTTCGGACGCGCTCCATGTCACGGTCTCGCAGTCCGGCCAGAGCCCGGACCTCGTCGCGCTCCAGGATGCGGCGAAGGCGGGCGGCGCGCTCACCCTGGCGGTGGTCAATACGCCCGGCAGCCCGGTCGCGGCCGGCGCGGACATCGTCGTCGACATCTGCGCCGGACCGGAGCGCAGCATCGCCGCGACGAAGACGTTCATCGCCTCAGCCGCGGCCCTCGCCGCCGTTGCCGCCGCGATCGCCGCCGACGCGTCCCTCGAGGCTGCCCTCGCCGCGCTGCCCGAGGCGCTCGACGGATCGCAGGCCCTGCCGGACCCCGCTCTCGTCGCCGCCCTTGCGTCGACGACGAGCCTCTTCTGCGTCGGCCGCGGCCCGGCGCTCGGCCTCGCCGCCGAGGCAGCGTTGAAGTTCAAGGAGCTCGCGGCGCTCCACGCCGAGGCGTTCTCGCTGGCGGAGGTCATGCACGGCCCGCTCGGCCTCGTGCGCCCCGGTTTCCCCGTGCTCGGCTTCGTCCCGGAGGACGACGCGCTGTCGCTGGGCCGGGCGGCGCTGGAGCGGCTGGCGGAAGCGGGCGCCAACCTCGCCACCTTCTCCCCCGCGCTGCTGCCCGGCCGCACGCTGCCGATGCCGCGCACCGGCGCGGCGGCGATCGACGCCCTCGCCGCGATGCCGGCCTTCTACCGGCTCGTCCACGCGGTCGCCCTCGCGCGCGGTCGCGACCCGGAGGCGCCGCCGCACCTCGCCAAGGTCACCCACACCGCGTGAGGGCGCGCCGCCGGCTCAGCCGACCTCGGGCTCGAAGTCGAGATCCTCGTCGAGGACGGTCGCCGGATAGGCCGGCAGGACCCACCCGGTCTCGCGGATGGAGCAGCCCGTCACAGTGACCTCGCCGAAGGCGTCGAGCCGTTCGTCCCCGCAGGACCCGAACGACAGCTTCGCCTCGGCGAACATCGGCTCGGACGCCCACCCGCTGTGCGGCTCGATCCTGAGGAGCTGGCGGATGCGGTGGCGCGGGTCGCCGTCCGGCGCGACGAGATGGCGGACGGAGTAGAACCCGTCGAAGGGCGGGATCCGCGACGGTGCGATGTCGTCGCTCAGCGTCCCCTCGACCTCGATGATGGACTGGCCGTAGCGGCTGATGCGGGCGCCGAAGGTCTTGCGCGTCCCGACCGGGGCGTGGCGCACGCCGGGATCGGGAACGATCGGCCAGACGATGTCGATGTCGGCCATCTTCTTCGGCCAGCCGAGCACCTCGCGCGCCTTGTAGACCGCCCAGTCCCGGTCGAGCCACATGCCGAGATTGAAGTGCCGCTCGGCGGGGTCGCCGGGGATCGTCACCGCCACGGTCACGCAGACCTCGTGGTAGGCGTTGTAGCCGATGTCGCGCGCCGGCTCGCCGACCGGATTGCGCGTGAGGTGGTAGAGCTTCAGGAACGCCGAGTGCGGGTCGACGGGCCTGAGCGGCGCCGGCAGCCAGCGGCCGAGGTCCACCGGCGTGGTGAAGGTCAGATAGATCACGCGGCCGATGTAGCGCTCGTCCGCCATCCGGTAGCTGGACAGGACATCCACCCCGAACGGGGCCGAAGCGCCGATCAACTTTCCACTCGACGTCATACCGTCCTCATCCCTTTCCGCCCCTCGGGCACCGGCGGCACGCCGCCGCGCTGCCGCCGACCGTCACGCCCGGCCCCAGTGTTCCGCCAAGAGAAACATGTGGCACGTCTCCGAGCGTAAAGTCCTGCACCGGACCGAGCAAGTGTCTCATCCATCGTTGTTGAATATTTTCAAATCGAGACAGATTTTTGTGACCGCTTCGTCTTGCACTCTGGCTGCATTGCCCGAGAATACCGGCCGGACGCACGCGTGAATACACGTCGTCTGTTCCGCCCATCGGAACAGGTCGTGCCGTGCGGTCCGGGACGGATAGGAAGGAGCCTTCATGGCAACGGTCGTCGACTCTTCGATCAACTATCGCGGGCATACCAAGCTGCCCTTCTACCAGTCGGAACTGCGCCGGCCCGCGCGCGAACGCGCCTCGCGCCCGTGGACGGCGGAGACGCTCCTTCCCGTGCTCGACGACGCGGGCGTCGACAAGGCCGTCCTGCTGTCGAGCATCGCCGCCGCGGGCGTCGGTGGCGAACCCGACGCGATCCACGCCGACGAAGTCTACCCGGCACTCCTCAAGGCACCGGACCGGCTCTACGGCTACGTCGGCCTCAATCCGACGCTGCCGATCCGGGAGAACCTGCGCTACCTCGACTACGCCATCGGCGAGCTCGGATTCCGCGGCGCGCACGTCTACCCGCACTGGTGGGGCATCCGCATCGACGACCGGAGCTACTGGCCGCTCTACGCCAAGTGCGAGGAGCTGCAGGCCCCCATCATGCTGCAGGTCGGCTCGCCGACACCGCGCAACCGCGCCACGATCGCGGCCAGGCCGAGCTGGCTCGACCCCGTCGCCTTCGACTTCCCGGAGCTGACCATCCTCGGCATCCACATCGGCACGCCCTGGGCCGACGAGATGATCATGATGTGCCGCAACTACGAGAACGTCTACATGATCGCCGACGCCCACCACCCGTCGACGTGGGAGCCGCAGCTCGTCCAGTACCTCAACGGCGGCGGCCGCCAGAACCTCGACGGCATCCAGAAGATCATCTGGGGCTCCGACTGGCCGATCCAGGACATCAAGACGTCCCTCAACGAGGCCAAAGAGCTGCCGATCTCGCCCGAAGCCTACGACAACCTGATGGGCCTCAACGCGCTCCGGGTCATGAACCTCGGCTGACCGCGCCGCGCGGGCCGCGCCGTTCAGCGGTCCGCGCCCGCGAAGTGGCGGCTGATCCGCCGGGCGACCGCCACGACCATCGGCACGAGGCGCGCGATCACCGGGTCGTCGAACCGGTACAGTGGCCCGCAGACGCTGATCGCGCCCGCCACCCGGCCGCCGGCGGCGAAGATCGGCGCGGCGACCGACGCCGCGCCGGGCTGCCGCTCGCCCCGCGTCGCCGCGTAGCCCCGCCTCCGGACCTCCTCCAGCGCGGCCAGCAGCGTCCCGCGGTCGGTGATCGTGCCCGCGGTCAGCGCCGGCAGCGCGCCGTCGAGCACCCTGTCGCGGTCCCGCCCGTCGAGATTGGCCAGAATCGCCTGACTGGACGCGCCGGCATGGAGCGGGTAGCTGCGCCCCAGCTCCACCGTCATCGTGATCTCCTGCGGGGAGACGTACTGCTCCACGTACGCCCGGCCGTCGTTGACCAGCAGCGAGAGCGTCGTCGTCTCGCCGGTCGCGCTGCGCAGCTCGATCAGCTCCGGCCGGGAGATGTCGCGGATATCCATCTGCGAGAGCATCCGGGCGCCCAGCATCGCGGCCGCCGGGCCGAGGTCGTAGGCGCGCGTGCCCGCCGCGTACTGCAGCAGGCCCTTGGCGACCAGCGACTGCAGGATCCGGTGCACCACCGCCTTGCTGAGGCCGAGCTGGCGGGAGAGCGCCGTCACCCCGAGGCGCGGCTCGCCGGCCGAGAAGGCGAGGAGCACGTCGGCGACCCGGTCGGCCGCCGTCGTTCCCCTGACCGGATCCGCCGTATCGCCCTCGTCCGTCGCCATCGTTCCGTCCGTCCCCGCCGGCAGCCCCGTCCCGGGCTCCGGCGCATCACATCCCCGAACCACCTGCCCGGTCCGCGCGGCGCCTCAGTCCGGCCGTCTGCGCAGGTCGATGATCGGCTTCGCCTTCCAGTTCCCGCCGCCGAGCGCCGCGTCGTCGGCGGCGACCAGTTCCACGACCGGACTGACGCCGACGGTCGCCTTCACCTTGTCGGCAACGCGCCGCACGAGCGCATCGTCCGCCACCCCGCGCGGGGACAGCCTGATGACGAGCCGGTCCATCGACAGCGCATCGGCGGCGTCCTCCTTGTCCACGTAGGCCTGGAATGCGGCGATGCCGGCCTCAGCGGCCAGTCCGTCCACCAGCGCCTGCGGGTTCACCAGCATGCCCTTGATCTTCACGAACCCGTCGCGCCGGACCGGGACACTCACGAGCCGCTCCGTCAGCGCGCCGCAGTGGGGGCAACGCTCGCGGGTGAGGCGGGCGGTGTCGCCGAGCGCGTAGCGCAGCATCGTGGTGCCGCGACGGTCGAGATGGGTGAGGAGGATGAGGCCCTCCTCGCCGTCGGCCACCGGCTCGTGCGTCTCCGGGTCGACGGCCTCGAAGGCGAACTGGAGCGGCGCGGGATTGTGGTAACCGGCGCCGGGCACGCACTCGACCATGCCGCCCTGCATCTCCGTCGCGCCGTAGGAGACGCTGACCCTGGGGTCCGGCGCGCCGAGCCGCTTCAGCCGCTCCACGAGGTCGCGCCGCGCCTCCTCGCCGAACCCCTCGCCGGTCACGAACACGAGCCGGACCGACGGCAGGCGGACCCCCATCTCCTCCGCGCGGCCCAGCATCTTGCGGATGTACGACGGCACGCCCCAGAGGATGGTCGCGCCGGACCGGCCCGCCAGCGCACACACCTCGTCCATGCGGTTGCCGAGGTCAGGGTGGCGCGGGCTCGGCGAGCCCGGCATCGCTGCGACCACGGGGATGCCGTAGGCCGCCGCCGCGTTCATCGCCCTTGCGAAGGCACCGTGCGGATGACGCGTCAGCGGGAAGAGGTTGAGGATCGTGTCGTCCGCCGTCACCCCGCGCAGCCGCAGCATGTTCCGGTTGAGCGCCAGCACGTTGAGGAAGTCGTAGGACGTCGATGTGAACGGGGTCGGGTCCCCCGTCGACCCGGTCGTGTACATCACGTCCCAGACGATGCGCTCCTCGGCGTCGACGCTCGCCGGCAGGTCGAGCGTGAACCCCGCCGGGTTGCCGACATAGTCCGACTTGCCCGTCACCGGCAGGCGCGGCAGGTCGGCGACGCCGGCGATGTCCGCCCGGCGGATGCCCCGCTCCGCGAACAGCGCCCGGTAGTGCGGGTGGCAGTCGAAGATCCGGTCGAGAGTCGCGCCGAACACCTCGTCGCGGGCCCGCGTCAGGTCCTCGGGGGTCTGGAAGGTGAGGTCGTCGGCCAATGGGCTACTCCTGGCGGGGACGGGTGAGGAAGGCGGCCATCAGGAGCGCGGGCTGTCCGGGCTCCACAGCGCGGCGTTCTCCCCTTCCACCCGCGACATGGTCATGTGGTACTCGTAGACGTCGGGCCGGTAGAGCGCGTTGAGGTACTCGATCGGACGGTCGTTCTGGTCGAACACCGTGCGCTTGACCCAGAGGAGCGGCGAGCCCGTCTCGACGCCGAGGAGCGGCGCGACCATCGTGTCGGCGAGCTTGGCGGAGACCGACTGGTCCGCCGCGGAGATCTTCACCCCGGCGCGCTCCATCAGCATCAGGAGCGGCGTCTCGGAGAGCTCGCGCTCCTCGTACTGACGGCCGACATCCTCCGGCAGGTAGGTCGTGAGATGCGAGAACGGGACGTTCTCGTGGAAGCGCACGCGGACGGCGCGCTGCACCGTGGCGCCCGGCGCCAGCTTCAGCTTCTCGGCGACGGCCGGCGGCGCGGGCACGTAGCCGAACTCCTCGAGCCTGACGCGGGTGCGCAGCCCCATCGCCACCAGGTTCTCGAAGATGCCGCGCAGGTTGGCCGAGATCGCCTGCGGTGCGGCCGGCCGGCGGGCGAAGGTCCCGCGGCCGCGGCTGCGGCTGACCCAGCCCTCCTGCTTCAGCCGGTCCATCGCGCGGCGGATCGTGATCCGCGAGACGTTGAAGAGGTGGGAGAGCTCGTGCTCCGACGGGATCGGCGTGTCGGCGGCGAACTGCTCCTCCTCGATCTGCTGGCGCAGGACGAGGTAGACCTGATGGTGGAGCGGAACGACGCCGTTGTTCAAGCTGATGTCCTTGCGCATCCCGCGGCTCCCCCCGGTGTTCTCTCTCGTCGTCGGCCCATCGATCGGCGTCCCGCGCCCGTTCCCCGCCCGTTCCACGCCAGGGCGCTCCGCCGGCGCCCCGGTCTAGCCGCGCACCCCCATGTAGAGGCGCGAGACGCGCTCGTCGGCGATCAGCGCCCGCGCCTCGTCCTGGATGCGCACCTGGCCGAGCTCCAGGACATAGCCGCGGTCCGAGGCCATCAGCGCCTTCTTCACGTTCTGCTCCACCATCAGGATCCCCTTGCCGGCCTCGGCGAGGCGGCGCGCCGTGGAGAAGACGAGGTCCACCATCTTCGGCGCGAGGCCGATGGACGGCTCGTCCAGCATCACCACCTTGGGGTCCATGATCAGCGTGCGGGCGATCTCCAGCATGCGCTGCTCCCCGCCCGAGAGGCTCGCCGCATACTCGGCCCGGCGCGCCTTCAGGATCGGGAACATCTCCTCCACCATTGCCGTCCGCTCGTGGAGGAGCGCCTTGTCGTCGAGCAGGTAGCCGCCCATGCGCAGGTTTTCCGCGATCGTCAGCTTGGGAAAGACGCTGTGATGCTGCGGGATGTAGGCCAGGCCCACCGTCAGCATCCTGTACGGGCTGACGGACATGATATCCGCCCCGTCCAGCGCCACCGCGCCGCCGCGCACCGGCACCATGTTGAAGATGCTCTTCAGCATCGTCGACTTGCCGGCGCCGTTCTGGCCGATCACGGTGACGATCTCGCCCGCGGCGACGTCAAGGTCGATGCCGTCGACGATGAGCCGCCCGCCGTACCCGCCCTTGAGCCCGCGAACCTTCAGCATGCTCATGCGCCTACCCCAGATACGCGTCGATGACGCGCTCGTTCGCCTGGACCGCGTCGGGCGCGCCCTGCATCAGCACCTGGCCCTGGTGCATCACGACGATCTCCTGCGCCAGCGACATGATGAACTCCATGTTGTGCTCGACGATCAGGAAGATGATCTTCGTTTCCGCGTAGATCTCCTTGAGGAAGTCGTGCAGCGTGTTGAGGAGCGTCGGGTTGATGCCGGACGCGGGCTCGTCGAGCAGCAGGATGCGGGGCTTCGACATCAGGCAGGAGACGATCTCCAGCAGGCGCCGCTGCCCGTAGGAGAGCGCGCCGGCGGGACTGTCCGCGTACTGCTCCAGGTTGATCAGCTTCAGCATGCGGCGCGCCTCGGCCTCCGCCTCCCGGCGCCGGCGCGTGTTGCGGGTGAAGGCCTGCAGCAGTTCGGTGCCGATGTGCTTGTCCTGCGCGGCGAAGAGCACGTTGTCGAGGCAGGTCTCCTCCGGGAGCACGCGGCACTCCTGGAAGGTGCGCGCCAGCCCCTCACGGGCCAGCCTGTAGGGCGCGACCCCGTCGATCCGCTCGGCATGGAAGCGGACCGAGCCCGCGTCCGGGATCTGCCGGCCGCAGATGATGTCGAACATCGTCGTCTTGCCGGCCCCGTTCGGGCCGATCAGCCCGTAGATGCCGGCATGGTCGAGCGTGAAATTCGCCCCGTCGATGGCGCGGATGCCGCCGAACGTCTTGACGATGCCGGAGACCTCAAGAATAGCCGACAACGGTCTTCTCCCTGCGTCCCAGCTTCTTGTAGGCGCTCTCGGCGAGGCCGCAGATGCCGCGCGGCGCGAACCGGGCGAGCACCAGCAACACGAAGCCGAAGAAGATGAAGCGCATCTCCGCCGCGATGCGCAGGAACTCCGGCACCGCGATGAAGGTGATCGCGCCGACGACCGGTCCGACGAGGTAGCCCGCGCCGCCGAGGATGAGCATCATCATCAGGTTGATGCTCTCGTGCATGTCGAACGACATCGGCGCCGCGGCGCGCAGGAAGAGCACCTTCATCGCCCCGCCGGCGCCGGCAATCGCGGTCGACAGCGCGAACGCCATCAGCTTGTGGCCGAAGACGTTGACGCCCCGCGCCGAGGCGAGCGCCTCGTCCTGCCGCACCGAGGAGAGCGAGCGGCCGAAGTCGGAGCGGACCAGCACGAACTGCAGCGCGAAGATCAGCGCCGTGACGACGAAGGTGAGCATGTAGAAACCCGTCAGCGAGCGGAACTCGAAGTCGATCGGGCCGATGCTGAACGGGGCGGGACGCGGGATGCCGGGCAGGCCCTCCGCCCCGCCGGTGAGCGCGTCGAGGTTGTTGAAGAGCGTGAACAGGATCATCCCCACCGCCAGCGTCACGACGATGAAGAAGTGGCTGCGCAGGCGCAGGCACGGGATCCCCACCAGGACACCGAGGACGCCCGCCGCCAGCGCCCCGCCCAGCAGCGCCGGCACGAACGGCACCCCGACGTCCTTCATCAGCAGCGCCGTCGTGTACGCGCCGACCCCGGCGAAGCCCATGTGGCCGAGCGAGACGAGGCCGGTGTAGCCGTAGAGGATGTTCACGCCGATCGCGGGGATCGTGTAGCAGAGCGCGAGGGTCAGCACGTAGAGGACGTACGGCTGGCCGCCGAAGATCAGCGGAGCCAGCGCGCCCAGCACCAGGCACGCGAGCGCCGCGAGGTTCGAGAAGGATCGTGTCATCGTCAGTGCTCCCCGCGCACCCGAACGCCGAAGATGCCCCAGGGGCGGATGAGCAGCATGAGGATCAGGACCCCGAAGACGATCGTGTCGCGGTAGTCCGTCGGCACCACGAGCGTGGACAGCGACTCCACGATGCCGATGCCGAGCCCGCCGACGATGGCGCCCGGCACGCTCCCCATGCCGCCGATGATGATGGCCGAGAGCGCCTTCAGCATCGGCGCGTCGCCCATCTGCGGGAAGATCAGGAACAGCGGGCCGAGCAGCGCCCCGCCGAGTCCGGCGAGCGCCGAGGCGATCATGAAGGTGAGCGTGTAGACCCGGTTCGGGTCGATCCCGACGACGACGGCCGCCTCGGGGTGCTGGCTCGTCGCGCGCATCGCGGTGCCGAGCCGCGTGCGCGTCAGGAAGAGGTAGAGCGCGGCGACCGACACCGCGACGACGCCGATGATGACGAAGTGCTGCACCGTGAACGAGAGCTGGCCGATGCGCACCAGCGCCTCGACCGGAGGCGGGCGCATCTGCAGCGCGTGCGGCCCCCAGATCTGCACGACACCGTTCTGGATGATCATGATGAGGCCGAGCGAGGCGACGATCTGCATGCGCAGGTTGTCGCGCAGCGCCCGGAAGACGGCCCGCTCGAGCAGGACGCCGATCAGCGCGAGGGAGACCATCGCGCCGAGGATCGCGAGCGGATAGCTGCCCGTCAGGTTGAAGAAGAACAGGTGGGCCAAGTAGCCCCCGACCATGAACAACACGCCATGCGCGAAGTTGAGGACGTGCATGACGCCGTAGATCAGCACCATGCCCAGCGCCATGAGCACGTAGATCGAGCCCATCATGGTGCCGTTGATGAATTGTTCGAAGATGGCTGTCGTCATGGCCGATCCGGGTGTGAGCGGACGGGTGGGTCGGCCGCTCCGAAGAGCGGCCGGTCAGCGGATCAGCCCGCGCCGCACTCGGCGGCGAGGTCGGCCGGGGCGATGATCTTGCGCGTGCCGTCGTCGCACCACTCGGTGATGTAGACCGGCGGCGAGGCCTGGCCCGTCTCGTCGAACTTGATCGGGCCGATGACGCCGTCGAAGGAGATTTCGGAGAGCGCGTCGCGGATCGCCTCGGGATCGGTGGTGGTCCCGGCGGCCTTCATCGCCTCGACCGCGGCGAAGATGCCGTCATAGGACTGCGCCGCGAAGCCGTGCGATTCCTCGCCGTACTTCGCCTTGTAGGCGTCCGAGAAGGTCTTGATGCGCTCGATCGGGGCGTTCGGCGGGAAGGCGCTGTACTGCACCATGCCGCCCAGATACTCGGCGTTCAGGCGGTCGAGGAAGCGGTTCGAGCCCATCGCCAGGGTGCCGACGAGCTGCACCTCGAGGCCCGCGTCGCGGATCTGGCGGATCGCCAGCGCGCCCGGCTCCTCGTCCATCAGCAGCATGACCGACTTGCTGCCGGCGTTGCGGATGTTGGTGATGTGGTTGGCGAAGTCGACCTCGCCGACGTTGAAGAATCCGACGTAGCCGATCTCGTAGTTGTCGCCGAGCAGCTTCTGGATGCCGTTGGCGCCGCCGCGGCCGGCGTCGTTGTTCCAGGCGATGAAGGACAGCGGCGCGCCGTCGATCGACTGGATGTATTGCGCCAGCGCGGCGTTCAGCTGGTTGCTGTTGGCGTTGATGCGGAAATAATACGGGTTGTCCTGCTCGGTCAGGCTGGCGGCGGTCGGCACCGTCGTGATCAGCGGCACGCCGAAGTCCTGCGCGATCGGTCCCTCGGCCGCGGCGACCGGGCTGCACAGCTCGCCCAGCACCACCGGCACCTGGTCGACGGTCACGAGGCGCTGCATCGCCGAGGCGCCCTCGGCGGCATTGCAGCGCGTGTCGTAGACCTGAAGCGCCAGCTTGTAGGTCGTGTCGCCGACCTGGAAGCCGCCGGCCCCGTTGATCTGCTCGACGGCGAGCTCGAAGCCGTTCATCTGGAACTTGCCGGGCGCGGCGAGGGGGCCCGTCTGCGCGGTGACGATCCCGAACGTCACCGTCTCATCCTGCGCATACGCCGCCGACGCCATCAGCGCGGTGGCGAGCGCGGCCGTCAACATTCGCTTCATCATTGCTCTGTCGTCCCCCTGATCAGCTCAGTCCATAGACGCGCAATGCGTTGTCCCGCAGGAACAGGCGCTTGGCGGTATCGCGAAGGCCGAGACCGTCGATCTCGTCCATCGTCCTCTTGAAGGCCAGCACCGGGAAGTCGGTGCCGAACATCACTTTCTCACGGCCGTAGGTGTTGATGTAATGCGTGAACGACTGCGGCCAGTATTTCGGACTGTGGGCGTCCGACCCGATGAAGACGTTCTCGTGCTTCCACGCCATGGCGATCATCTCGTCCACCCACGGGATGCCGATGTGGATGCCGATGAGCTTCAGCTCTGGGAAGTCACACGCGATATCGTCGAGCAGGTACGGCCGCGCGACGCTGCGCAGCGGGCGCTTGTCATAGTAGACGAGCGACTGGCCCACCTGCATCTGGATCGGAATGCCGAGCTCCACGCACTTGGCGTAGAACGGGTAGTACTTGCGGTGGTTCGGCTCGAGCTCGAACCAGTGCGGGTACGTATGCGCGCCGATGAAACCCATGTCCCGCACCGCCGCCTCGAGGCGGCGCACCCCGGCCATCCCCTCGGTCGGGTCGACACCCGCGAGGCCGCAGAAGCGGTCCGGATAGGCGGCGACCGCCTCGGCCACCCACTCGTAGGGCATGTGCCAGGCACCGGGCGTGCCCTCCTGGCCGAGCTTGCAGGCGATGAGGAAGGACCGTTCGATCCCGGCCTCGTCCATCTGCCGGATCATGTCCTCGTGCGTCACCGACGCGACGTCCGCGTCCGCCCGGCCGATCTTTTTGGTGTGGAACGTGCGTGTCCACTCCGGCCGCGCCGCGACGATCTGCGGCGTCAGGGGGTTCACCACGATGTCGATGGCTTCGAATGACATTCCGGTGTCGTACCCCGTTGTAATCTGATATATTGTTATGGGAATAAGACAAAGCTGGCAAGGAAGTTTCGCCGTGAATTTTGCGCCCGAATCCGTCGGTGAAACATGGCTTTGGCTGCTCAAGGCGCGGGGGGTCGACTTCCTGTTCGCCAACGCCGGAACGGACTTTCCCTCCATCGTCGAAGCCATCGCGCGGGCCGGCCAGACGGGCGCCGAAATCCCCCGGCCCGTCGTCTGCGGCCATGAGAACGCGGCGATCTCCATGGCGCACGGCCACGCGATGGTGTCCGGCCGCGCCCAGGCCGCGATGGTCCACGTCAACGTCGGCACCGCCAACGCGTTGAATGGCCTCATCAACGCGGACCGCGACTACGTCCCGCTGCTGCTCGCGGCCGGCCGCACGCCCTTCCTGGAGGCGGGCGAGCCCGGCGCCCGCTCGCTCAACATCCACTGGGCACAGGAAATGTTCGACCAGGCCGGGATGGTGCGCGAAAGCGTGCGCTGGGACTACGAGATCCGCCACCCCGGCCAGCTCGTCACCGCCACCGACCGCGCCCTCGCCATCGCCCATTCCGAGCCCGCGGGCCCGGTCTACATGACCCTTCCCCGCGAGGTCTTGGCGATGGCGCCCGCCTCGCCCGAGATCCCCGCGGCGCCGGTGATGCGCCCCGCGCTCGCCGGCGCGCCCGACCCGGCCGGCATCGCCGCCGCCGCCGAGGCGCTCGCGGGGGCGAAGTCGCCCGTCATCGTCACGGCCCGCGCCGGGGCGGACAAGCAGGTCCCGGCGCTCCTCTCCAGGCTCGCCGCGCGGATCGGCGCGCCGGTGGTCGAGTACCGCCCGCGCCACCTCAACCTCTCCAGCGATGATCCCTTCCACGGCGGCTTCGAGATCGCGCCCTGGCTCGCCGCGGCGGACGTCGTCCTCGTCATGGAATGCGACGTCCCGTGGATCCCGGCCTACAACCACCCCGCCGAGGACCTCACCGTCATCCAGGTCGGCATCGACCCGCTGCAGGCCCGCTACCCGATGCGCGGCTTCCACTCGGACCTGACGATCCGCTCCGCGCCCCGCCTCTTCATCGAGGCGATGCTCGCCGAGCTCGGCGCTCCCCCCGACGACGCCGGGGACGAGCGCGCGGCCACGGTTCGCGCCCGTTGCGCCGGGATGCGCGACGAAGCCCGCGCCGGCGCGCAGATCCAGCCGCGCGAGATCACCATGGCCTGGGCCTCCGCCTGCCTCGACCGCGCCCGCGCGCCGGGCTCCATCCTCGTCAACGAATACCCGCTCGTGCGCTCGGCGATGACGACGACGGAACCGGGCGAGTTCTACGGCAGCTCCCCCTCCGGCGGCCTCGGCTGGGGGCTCCCGGCGGCGATGGGCGCCAAGCTCGCCGCGCCCGAGCGCGAGGTGATCGCGGCGGTCGGCGACGGCAGCCACCTCTTCGCCAACCCCATCGCCTGCCACCAGATCGCCGCGGCCGAGGGGATCGCCATCCTCGTGATGATCTTCAACAACGCCGGCTGGGGCGCCGTCGCCCGCGCCACGCGCGCCATGTACCCGGACGGGCACGCCGCCCGCGCGAACCGCATGCCGCTGACGAGGTTCGAGCCCGCGCCCGATTTCGCCGCCGTCGCCCGCGCCTGCGGCCTCTGGGGCGACACGGTGGAGGACCCGGCGCTCCTCCCCGCCGCCCTCGAGCGTGCCTTCGCCGAGGTGCGCGGGAACGGCCGCTCCGCCGTCCTCGACGTGCGTTGCGCCGGCTGACCGACACGCCCCGGAACGAGGCCACCATGACCGAGCCCCTCCCCCTGCACCCCCTCCTCCCCGAGGCCGTGACGAAGGCCGCCGCCGAGCGGCGCGGCCGCCCCCACGTCTTCCCCGACATCGACCCGGCGACGTCCGCGCTCGTCGTCATCGACCTGCAGCGCGCCTTCATGGACGAGGGCGCGCCCTCCGAGGTCAGACAGGCCCGCACCATCGTCCCCAACGTCAACCGCCTCGCCGCGGCGATGCGCGCCGCCGGCGGCCGCGTCGTGTGGATCCGCGCGACGTTCGACGAGGCGGGCTGGCCGATCTTCTTCGACAACCTCGTCAATCCTGCCCTTTCCGGCCGCATCCTCGACGCCCTTCAGGAGGGGGCGGAGCTCCACGCCCTCTACAGCGGCCTCGACGTGCGCAAGGGCGACATGATCGTCAACAAGTACCGCCTGTCGGCCTTCCTGCCGGGCGCGTCGAACCTGCCCATCCTGCTGCGCACCGCCGGCATCGACACGATCCTCATCGCCGGCTGCATGACCAACGTGTGCTGCGACAGCTCCGCCCGCGACGCCGCGATGACCGACTTCAGGACCATCATGGTGGAGGACGCCAACGCGGCGCGCACGGACGAGGCCCACATCGCCGCCCTCACCACCTTCCTCCAGGCCTTCGGCGACGTCCGCCGCACCGACGACGTGCTCGCCATGCTGGCCCCGAAGGGCTGAGGCACCGCCCGGAACGCGCCGGAGGCGACAATCAGACCGGCGGTCTCGCCGCCCACGGAGCGTTCGCGCTAGGCTCCGGGCCGTGACCCCGACGGAAGGCGGCCCGTGCTCAACAAGCTCGAAATGTTCATCATGGTCGCCAACGAGGGGCACTTCGGCCGCGCGGCCGAGTCGCTCGGCATCACCCAGCCGACGCTCTCGGCCGGCATCAAGCAGCTCGAGGAGCAGCTCGGCGTCCAGCTCATCTTCCGCGGCTCGCGCTTCGGCGGGCTGACCCCGGAGGGCCAGCGTGCGCTGGTCTGGGCCCGGCGCATCGTCGGCGACGCGCGCCAGCTCCGGGACGAGATGCGCTTCGCCCGCCACGGCCTCTCCGGCCAGCTCCGCCTCGGCGTGATTCCGACGGCGCTCACCTGGGCCGCCACCCTCGCCGCCCGCTTCGCCCAGGACCACCCGAACGTGCGCTTCACCGTCCTGTCGCGCCCCTCGACGCAGATCCTGTCGATGCTCGACAACCTCGAGATCGACGCCGGCATTTCCTACCTCGACCACGAGCCGATGGGGCGCGTCAGCACCGAGCCGCTCTACGAGGAGGACTTCGTGCTGGTCTGCGCCGCCGGCTCGCCGCTCGCCGAACGCGCCTCGATCCCGTGGGCGGAGCTGGCCGACACCCGGCTCTGCCTCCTCACGCCCGACATGCAGAACCGGCGCATCGTCAACGAGAACTTCGCCGCCGCGAACGTCACCCCGACCGCGGTGATCGAATCGAACTCGACCGTCGTGCTCATCCAGAGCGTCCTCTCCGGCGCCTGGCACACGATCCTGCCGACGGACATCGCCCTCTTCCTCGCCGAGGGCAAGCCGCTCAGCGCGGTACCGCTCTCCGGCCAGGTCGCGCGGCACCGCGTCGGCCTCGTAGCCCCGTACCGCGAGCCGCACACGCCGATGCTCGCGACCCTGCTGTCGGAAGCGCGGCGGTTGGCGAACGCTTGATAGAAAAGTTCTATCAAGCAACGGCATCTCTATATTGATTCAAGGAAAGGCCGGCGACATGGTCGAACTCTAGGTTCGCAACCCAGCCATGCACAACAAAGGCATAGAATGCCTGTCGCCTCCCCGACCCTCGACACCATCCGCGCCATCGTCGCCGAACACCGGCACCTCGAAGGGCCGATGCTCCCGATCCTCCATGCCATCCAGGAGGCGTTCGGCCGCATCCCGGCCGAGGCCGTCCCGGCGATCGCCGAGGCGCTGAACCTCGGCAAGGCGGAGGTGCACGGCGTCGTCAGCTTCTACCACGACTTCCGCGAGGCGCCCGCCGGACGGCGCGTCATCAAGCTGTGCCGCGCGGAGGCGTGCCAGGCGGTGGGCAGCGAGGCGCTGTCGGAGCGGGTCCTCGCCCGCCTCGGCATCGACTGGCACGGCACCACCGCCGACGGCGCGGTGACGATCGAGCCGGTCTACTGCCTGGGCCTGTGCGCCTGCGGTCCCGCCGCGATGGTCGACGACACGCTCATCGGCCGGGCGGACGCCGAGCGGGTCCTCGCGGAGGCCGCCGCGTGAAGGTCTACGTCCCGCTCGACAGCGCCGCCAGGGCCCTCGGCGCCGACGCGGTCGCGGCCGCCATCCGCGCCGAGGCGGACCGGCGCGGCATCGACGTCACCATCGTGCGCAACGGCTCGCGCGGCATGGTCTGGCTGGAGCCCCTCGTCGAGGTGGATCGCGGCGACGGCCGGGCCGCCTACGGCCCCGTCACCGCCGCCGACGTCCCGGCCCTGCTCGACGGTACGCTGAAAGGCCATGGCCGGGTCGAGGACATTCCCTTCTTCGCGCGCCAGACGCGCCTCACCTTCCAGCGCTGCGGCCTCGTCGACCCGACCGACCTCGACGACTACGCCGCGCACGGCGGCCTCGCCGGCCTCCGCCGCGCCGCCGCGATGAGCGGGCCGGAGATCGTCGCCGAGGTGACCGCCTCCGGCCTGCGCGGCCGCGGCGGCGCCGGCTTCCCGACCGGTATCAAGTGGAAGACCGTCCAGCAGGCGGCGGCGGACCGGAAGTACATCGTCTGCAACGCCGACGAGGGCGACAGCGGCACATTCGCCGACCGCATGCTGATGGAGGGCGACCCCTTCAGCCTCATCGAGGGCATGGCGATCGCCGGCCTCGGCGTCGGCGCCACCCGCGGCTACGTCTATATCCGCTCCGAGTATCCGGTCGCCATCGCGGTGATGCGCGAGGCCGTCGCCGTCGCCCGCCGCCGCGGCGTCCTCGGTCCCGACGTCGTGGGTTCCGGCCGCGCCTTCGACATGGAGGTCCGCGTCGGCGCCGGCGCCTACGTCTGCGGCGAGGAGACCTCGCTCCTCAACTCGCTGGAGGGCAAGCGCGGCACCGTGCGCGCCAAGCCGCCGCTCCCGGCGCTCGAGGGCTTCCTCGGCTGCCCGACCGTCGTCAACAACGTCATCTCCCTCGCCACCGTGCCGGTGATCTTCGAGAAGGGCGCCGCGCACTACGAGGCGTTCGGGCTCGGCCGCTCGCGCGGGACCGTCACCCTCCAGATCGCCGGCAACGTGAAGCGCGGCGGCCTCTTCGAGACGGCGTTCGGCATGACGCTGGGCGAGGCGGTGGAGGAGATCGCCGGCGGCACCGCGAGCGGCCGTCCGGTCAAGGCCGTGCAGGTCGGCGGCCCGCTCGGCGCCTACATGCCCCGCGACCGGTTCGACACGCCCCTCGGCTACGAGGACTTCGACGCCGCGGGCGGCCTCATCGGCCACGCCGGCCTCGTCGTCTTCGACGACACCGCCGACATGCTGAAGCTCGCCCGCTTCGCGATGGAGTTCTGCGCCGTCGAGAGCTGCGGCAAGTGCACCCCCTGCCGCATCGGTGCCGTGCGCGGGGTCGAGACCATCGACCGCATCGCCGCCGGTGACCCCCGCGCGGCCGCCCTCCTCACCGACCTCTGCGAGACCATGAAGGACGGCTCCCTCTGCGCGCTGGGCGGCTTCACGCCCTACCCCGTCATGTCCGCGCTCACCCACTTCCCCGCAGACTTCGCGACGATGAAGGAGGCCGCCGAATGAGCGCGTCCACGACGCACGGCGCCACCCCCGCCACGGGCGCGGGCCGCGACGACCGCGACATGGGGACCCCGGCCCGCGAGGGCGCCCCCGTCACCCTCACCATCGACGGTTTCGCCGTCACGGTGCCCGCCGGCACCTCGGTGATGCGCGCTGCGGCCGAGCTGGACAACCAGATCCCCAGGCTGTGCGCGACCGACACCCTCGACGCGTTCGGCTCCTGCCGCCTGTGCGTGGTCGAGATCGAGGGCCGGCGCGGCACGCCCGCCTCCTGCACCACCCCGGTCGCCGAGGGGATGGTGGTCCACACCCAGTCCGACCGGGTCCGCAGGATCCGCAAGGGCGTGATGGAGCTCTACGTCTCCGACCACCCGCTCGACTGCCTCACCTGCTCGGCCAACGGCGACTGCGAGCTGCAGGACATGGCCGGGGCCGTCGGCCTCCGGGACGTGCGCTACACCCCCGGCGACAACCACTTCGACCCCTCCGCCACCGGCGCCCGCTCCCAGGCCGAGGCGCGGCTGCGCATGCCCGTCGGCGAGGCGAACGCCCGCTACGCGCCGAAGGACACGTCCAACCCCTACTTCACCTACGACCCCTCCAAGTGCATCGTCTGCAGCCGCTGCGTGCGCGCGTGCGAGGAGGTCCAGGGCACCTTCGCCCTCACCATCGAGGGGCGCGGCTTCGACAGCCGCGTGAAGGCCGGCGCCGGGGCGGACGACTTCTTCTCGTCCGACTGCGTGAGCTGCGGCGCATGCGTCGCCGCCTGCCCGACCGCCACCCTGCAGGAAACGTCGGTCGCCGCGTTCGGCACCCCCACCCGCTCCGTCGCCACCACCTGCGCCTACTGCGGCGTCGGCTGCACCTTCAAGGCCGAGCTCTCCGGCGACACGCTGGTGCGAATGGTGCCGGACAGGAACGGCAAGGCGAACCGCGGCCACTCGTGCGTGAAGGGGCGCTTCGCCTACGGCTACGCCCACCACGGCGACCGCATCCTCGACCCGATGATCCGCGAGAGCGTCGACGAGCCCTGGCGCGTCGTGTCCTGGGACGAGGCGATCGCCTTCGCGGCGGACCGCATGCGCGGCATCCAGGCGCGCTACGGGCAGAAGAGCATCGGCGTCATCACCTCGAGCCGCTGCACCAACGAGGAGACCTTCCTCGTCCAGAAGCTCACCCGCGCCGTCTTCGGCAACAACAACACCGACACCTGCGCCCGCGTCTGCCACTCGCCGACCGGCTACGGCCTCGGCCAGACCTTCGGCACCTCCGCCGGCACCCAGGACTTCGACTCGGTCGAGCATGCCGACGTCGTCGTCGTCATCGGCGCCAACCCGACGGACGGGCATCCGGTGTTCGGCTCGCGCCTCAAGAAGCGCCTCCGGGCAGGGGCGAAGCTCATCGTCATCGACCCGCGCCGCATCGACCTCGTGCGCTCCGCCCACGTCGAGGCGGCGCATCATCTCGCTCTGCGACCCGGCACCAACGTCGCCGTGGTCACGGCGATGGCCCACGTCATCGTCACCGAGGGCCTCTACGACGAGGCCTTCATCCGCGAGCGGTGCGACTGGGACGAGTTCCTGCACTACGCCGAGTTCGTCTCCGAGCCGCGCCACAGCCCGGAGGCGAACGCCCTCCTCACCGGCGTCCCGGCCGAGGCCCTGCGCGCGGCCGCCCGGCTCTATGCGACCGGCGGCAACGGGGCGATCTACTACGGCCTCGGCGTCACCGAGCACAGCCAGGGCTCGACCACGGTCATGGGCATCGCCAACCTCGCGATGCTGACCGGCAACATCGGCCGCACCGGCGTCGGCGTGAACCCGCTGCGCGGCCAGAACAACGTTCAGGGCTCGTGCGACATGGGCTCCTTCCCGCACGAGCTGCCCGGCTACCGCCACGTCAAGAACGCCGACGTGCGCGAGATCTTCGAGAAGGCGTGGGGCGTGACCCTCGACCCCGAGCCGGGCCTTCGCATCCCCAACATGCTGGACGCGGCGGTCCACGGGACCTTCAAGGGCCTCTACTGCCAGGGCGAGGACATCCTCCAGTCCGACCCCGACACCAGGCACGTCGCGGCGGGTCTCGCGGCGATGGAGTGCGTCATCGTCCACGACCTCTTCCTCAACGAGACCGCCAACTACGCGCACGTCTTCCTCCCCGGCTCCACCTTCCTGGAGAAGGACGGCACGTTCACCAATGCCGAGCGCCGCATCAACCGCGTCCGCGAGGTGATGAAGCCGCGCGCCGGCTACGCGGACTGGGAGGTGACGCAGCTCCTTGCCAATGCCATGGGCGCCGGCTGGGACTACGCCCACCCGTCCGAAATCATGGCCGAGATCGCCGCGACCACCCCCTCCTTCGCCGGCGTCACCTATGATCTCCTGGACGAGAAGGGCTCGGTGCAGTGGCCCTGCAACGACGCCGCGCCCGAGGGCACACCCCTGATGCACGTCGACAGCTTCGTGCGCGGCAGGGGCCGCTTCATCGTCACCGAGTACGTGGCCACCGACGAGCGGACGGGCCCGCGCTTCCCGCTCCTGCTCACGACGGGGCGGATCCTGTCGCAGTACAACGTCGGTGCGCAGACCCGCCGGACGGCCAATGTCGTGTGGCACGACGAGGACCGGCTGGAGATCCACCCGCACGACGCCGAGGTGCGCGGCCTCAAGGACGGGGACTGGGTCAAGCTCGCCTCCCGCGCCGGCGAGACGACCCTGCGCGCGCGGATCACCGACCGCGTCAGCCCCGGCGTCGTCTACACGACGTTCCACCACCCGAACACGCAGGCCAACGTCATCACCACCGACTATTCGGACTGGGCGACCAACTGCCCCGAGTACAAGGTGACGGCGGTGCAGGTGGGCCTCTCCAACGGACCCACCGACTGGCAGGAGGACTACGCCGCCCAGGCCGAGCGCTCCCGCCGCATCCTGACCCCGGCGGAATGATATGACCGCGCACCCCCTCGTCCACACGCTGGCGGGCCGCGCCGTGCGCGCGGAGGGCGAGGCCCCCGTCTGGCGCACCCTGCCGGAGGAAGCGCCCGTCGCCCTCGTCTACGACGGCACCACGCACGCGGTGATGATGGCGAGCCCCGACCGGATCCGTGATCTCGCGACCGGCTTCTCCCTCACCGAGGGCATCATCGCGAGCCCGGACGACATCGCCGACTACGAGGAGGTCGCCCACGGCGAGGGCGTCGAGGCGCGCATGTGGCTCGCCGGCGACCGGAGCGCGGCGCTCATGGCGCGGCGGCGGACGCTCGCCGGCCCGGTCGGCTGCGGCCTGTGCGGCATCGACAGCATCGCCGCCGCGCTCGCCGAGCTGCCGGCGGTGCGCTCGCCCCTCCTCCTCGGAGCCGAGGACGTCGCCGCCGCGACGGAGCGGCTGCGGGCCTGCCAGCCGCTCCACGACGAGACCCACGCCGCCCATGCCGCCGGCTTCCTCCTGCCCGGGCGGGGCATCGTCCTGGCGCGCGAGGACGTCGGCCGCCACAACGCCCTCGACAAGCTCGTCGGCGCGATGGCGCGGGCCGGGATCGACGCCGCGTCCGGCGCCTTCGTGATGACGAGCCGCGTCTCGGTCGAGCTGGTCCAGAAGTGCGCCATGGCGGGCTGCCCGGCGCTGATCGCCGTGTCCGCGCCGACGGCGCTCGCCCTGCGCCGCGCCGAGGCCGCCGGCATCACCCTCGCCGCATTCGCGCGCGACGGCGCCTTCGACGTCTTCAGCCACCCCGAACGCATCCTCGCGTCCGTCCCCGAGCTCACGGCAGTCCCCGATGTCGCCTGACAAGATGGTCCGCATGGCGAACCAGATCGCCACCTTCTTCCGCACCCAGCCGGGCGACGACCAGGTCGAGCGCGTCGCGCACCATCTGCGCGACTTCTGGGACCCGAGGATGCGCGAGCAGCTCCTCGACCACGTCGCCCACGGCGGCGCGGGGCTCGACACGCTCGTCCGCCAGGCCGCCGAGCGCCTCTAGCGCCCCCACCCGCATCTGCCCGCGCCTGCCGTGCCTGCCGTGCCTGCCGCGCGCGGCGAATGACGGGCGGCGCCGCCCGCGCGCCCGCCCGGCCGCCCCCGCCAGCCCAATGCGCCGCCGAACGGACGCGCGCCGCGAGCGACCGCGCCGCCGTCGCTCGCCCGGCCCGGCGGACACCCTCCTCGCCATACCGCCCGCGCTGCCCCGTCCAGCGGCGCCGGCCGGCCCCGCCGCGATGCCCGCACACCGGAACGGCGGCACGCTGAAATGGCATGCAACTCGTCCAAAGCGCGTTCAGGTGGCACAGAGCCTGCAAGATCATCCATATGGTTGATCCAGTGGCGATAAATTCAGCGTTGGTCGAACCGACAGCGCCTCCACGCAGCGATCAGGCACCGCCGCCCTTGTGCCGACAGGTCCCGCCTGCCGCACGGCCCTTCGAACGCCCACGAACAGGACGACGTCTATGCTGAAAGCTCAACTCGCAAGGTCCACCCTTGCCGCCATGCTGCTGGCGGCAGGCGCAACGATGTCGGTCACGGCGGCGCAGGCGCAGTCGGTTCTGCGTGTCGTGCCCTACGCCGACCTGCGCAACCTCGACCCGGTGTGGACCACTGCGATGATCACGCAGCACCACGCCTACATGATCTACGACACGCTGTTCAGCTACGACGTCGACCTCAATCCGCAGCCGCAGATGGTGGGCGACTACTCGGTCAGCGACGACGGCCTCACCTACACCTTCACGCTGCGCGACGGGCTGAAGTTCCACGACGGCTCGCCGGTGACGGCCGAGGACGCGGTCGCCTCGATCGTGCGCTGGGAGGCGCGCGACAACGGCGGCGGGGCCCTTCAGGGCGTGACCGAATCGCTGTCCCCCGTCGACGAGGACACCTTCGAGCTGAAGCTCTCCGAGCCCTACGGCCTTGTGCTCGACACGCTGGCCTCGCTCACCGGCCCGTTCATCATGCCGAAGGCGGTCGCCGAGACCGACCCGTTCGAGCAGGTGAAGAGCTACATCGGCTCCGGTCCGTTCGTGTTCAACGAGGCGGAGTGGGTCCCCGGCAACCGCGTCGTCTACGACAAGTTCGAGGACTACGTGCCGCGTGACGAGCCGCCGAGCGGCGCCGCCGGCGGCAAGGTCGCCAAGGTCGACCGCGTCGAGTGGCTCTACCTGCCGGACCCCGGCACGGCGATGGCCGCGCTGATGAACGGCGAGGTCGACTACTGGGAGGCGCCGCCGGTCGACCTCGTTCCGGTGCTGGAGGCCAACCCCGACGTCGCCGTCGACACGCAGGACCCGTTCGGGCTCATCATCATCCTGCGCCCGAACCACCTCTACCCGCCGTTCGACAAGAAGGAGGCCCGCCAGGCGCTGCAGTACATGGTCGACCAGACCGAGTACATGACCGCCATGGTCGGCAACCCGAAGTACTGGCAGACCTGCGCCTCGCTGATGATGTGCAACACGCCGGGCGAGACGAGCGCCGGCAACGCCGAGATCATGGTCAAGGGCGACATGGCCAAGGCCAAGGAGCTGATGGACAAGGCCTATGACGGCGAGACCGTGGTCGTCATGCACCCGACCGACCACCCGTCCGGCCCGGCGGCGCTGATCACCGCCGCCAAGCTCCGCGAGCTCGGCGTCAACGTCGAGCTGCAGGCGATGGACTGGGCGACGCTCACCTCGCGGCGGGCATCGAAGAACGAGCCGTCCAACGGCGGCTGGTCGATCTTCCACACCCGCACCGGCGTCGGCTCGGCCTCGCCCGTGACCCACCTCGGCATCGCGGCCGGCGAGACCGCCTGGTTCGGCTGGCCCAGCAACGAGAAGATCGAGGAGCTGCGCATCGCCTGGGGCAAGGAGCCCGATCCCGAGAAGCGCGCCGAGATCATGGACGAGCTCCAGGTCGAGATGATGGACTACGCCCCGTTCGTGATGCTCGGCCAGTACCAGATGCCGTCCGCCTGGCGCTCGAACGTGTCGGGCGTCGTGAAGGGCGCCGTGCTCGGCTTCTGGAACGTGTCGGTCGACTGACCCGGCGGCGACCCGCCCGCATCGCCATCCGGCCCCCCGCCGCCGCACGGTGGCGGAGGGTCGCGGCCGTTCCGGCCGCACGATCCGACCGCCTCGGCCCCGCCGGAGGGACGGCCTTCCGCTCGAGCGGCGCCGCGACGGCCCGCAGCACTCCGAGGCGGCCGCACAGCGGTTCCTGACCGGACCGCCCGTCACCCCAAGGGTCCGCAGGGCCCGATCGCTCCGAGGCCCACCATGCTTGCCTACGCCGTCCGGCGTCTCCTCGCCACGATCCCCGTCCTCTTCGTCGTGGCGGTGCTGATCTTCCTCCTGCTCCACCTCGGGCCGAGCGACCCCGCCGCGGTGATCGCCGGCGACTTCGCCCAGCCGGAGCACATCGAGCGCATCCGCCAGGACCTCGGTCTCGACCGGCCGCTCTACGTCCAGTTCGGTACCTGGATCTGGGACGTGCTGCAGGGCGACCTCGGCAGCTCGATCTACAACGACCGGCAGGTGAGCGAGCTGATCCTGCAGCGCGTCGAGCCGACGCTCGCGCTGACGCTGTCGACGATCTCGTTCGCGGTCCTGATCGGCGTGCCGATCGGCGTGCTCGCGGCGTGGAAGGCCGGGAGCTTCGTCGACCGCGCGGTGATGATGGTCGCGGTCACCGGCTTCTCGCTGCCGGTCTTCGTGCTCGGCTACATCCTCATCTTCGTGTTCGCGCTGAAGCTCCAGCTCCTGCCGGTGCAGGGCTACGCGAGCTACCGCGACGGCATCGTCCCGTTCGTGCGCAGCCTCGTCCTGCCGACCCTGTCGCTCGGGATGATCTACGTGGCGCTGATCGCCCGCATGACGCGCGCCAGCGTCATCGAGGTGCTGAACCAGGACTACGTGCGCACCGCCCGCGCCAAGGGTCTCGCCACCGCGCCGATCCTGCTCATCCACGCGCTGAAGAACGCGGCGATCCCGATCGTCACCACGATCGGCCTCGGCGTCGCCCTCCTCATCAGCGGCGTGGTGGTGACGGAGACGGTGTTCGCGCTGCCGGGCATCGGCCGGCTCACGGTCGATGCGATCGTGCGCAAGGACTACCCGGTGATCCAGGGCGTCCTGCTCATCTTCACGGTCGTCTACGTCCTCATCAACCTCGCGGTGGACCTCAGCTACTCGCTGTTCGACCCGCGCATCCGCTACCAGAACTGAGGACCGGCCCGTGAGCATGACGACCCTGTCCACGGCCGCAGCGCCGGCGACGCCGAACCTCCTCGCCCGGGGCTGGACCTTCACGCGGCGCAACCCCACGCTCGTGGTGGGCGGGGCGATCCTCGCCCTGCTCGGCGCGATGGCGATCTTCGCGCCGCTCATCACGCGCTACGACCCGATCGCGCTAGACGTCGTCAACCGCCTGAAGGGGCCGACCGCGGACCACCCCTTCGGCACCGACATGATGGGACGGGACATCTTCTCGCGCGTCATCTACGGCAGCCGCGTCTCGCTGATGGTGGGCCTGTCGGTGGCCGCGGTCGCGACGGCGATCGGCCTCGCCATCGGCCTCGCCGCCGGACTGGTGCGGTGGGTCGACGTGGTGGTGATGCGGGTGATGGACGGGCTCATGGCGATCCCGTCGGTGCTGCTGGCGATCGCCTTCATGGCGCTGGCGGGCTCGTCGATCCGCAACATCATCATCGCGATCACGATCCCCGAGATCCCGCGGGTCAGCCGTCTGGTGCGGGGCATCGTGATGAGCGTGCGGGAGCAGCCCTTCGTCGAGGCGGCGGTCGCGGCGGGGGCGAAGGACCTGCCGCTGCTGACACGCCACATCCTGCCGACGACGATCAACCCGCTGATCGTGCAGGCGACCTACATCGCCGCCTCGTCGATCATCTCGGAGGCGTACCTCAGCTTCCTCGGCGCGGGCACGCCGCCGGAGATCCCGAGCTGGGGCAACATCGTCGCCGAGGGACGGTCGCTGTTCACGGTGGCGCCGGGCGCGGTGCTCTTCCCGAGCATCTTCCTCGCCGTGACCGTGCTGGCGGTGAACATCATGGGCGACGGCCTGCGCGACCGCCTCGACCCGCAGATGCAGCGCGGCCTGCGCTGACGCCCCGGAGCGGCGGTCCGGGCACCGCCGCGCCGTCCCTCCCGACGGGCGACGGGCGGCGCGAGCGCGAGGGAGGAACACCCTCGCGCCTGCCCCTCCGCCGGCCATGCGGGGACGATGCCCCCGGCGCCGCCCTGACGACGCCCCCTCAGTCGTTGAGGTGGCAGGCCGCGAAGTGTCCGGCCTTCACCTCTCGGTAGGCGGGCGGCTCGCTCCGGCAGCGGTCGAAGGCGTGCGGGCAGCGGGTGTGGAAGCGGCACCCTGACGGCGGGGAGACCGGGCTCGGGACGTCGCCGGAGATGATCGTCTTGTCCCGCTCCACCTCGGGGTCCGGGATCGGCACGGCCTCGAGAAGGGCCCGGGTATACGGGTGGAGCGGCTCCTCGAAGAGGTCGCGCTTTTCCGCCAGCTCGACGATCTGCCCCAGGTACATCACCGCGATGCGGTGGCTGATGTGCTCCACCACCGCGAGATCGTGGGCGATGAACAGGTAGGCGATCCTGTGCCGCTCCTGCAGCTCGGTCAGCAGGTTGATGACCTGCGCCTGGACCGACACGTCGAGCGCCGACACCGCCTCGTCGCAGACGATCACCGAGGGCTCGAGGGCGAGGGCCTTGGCGATGACGAGGCGCTGGCGCTGGCCGCCGGAGAACTCGTGCGGGTAGTGGTCCATCTGTTCCCGCCGCAGGCCGACCTTCTCCAGCAGGTCGCCGATATAGTCGCGGGTGGGGCGCTGGCCGAAGTTCACGAGCGGCTCGGCGACGATGTCCCCCGCCTTCATGCGCTGGTTGAGCGACGAATACGGGTCCTGGAAGATCGCCTGCAGGCGCTGGCGGTGCGGGCGCATCGCGTGGCGGTCGAGGTGGGTGATGTCGGTCCCGCCGAGCGCGATCGTCCCGTCCGTCGGCTCGACGAGACGCAGGATGCAGCGGCCCACGGTGGACTTGCCGCAGCCGCTCTCGCCGACGAGGCCGAGCGTCTCGGCGTGACCCAGCTCGAAGCTGACGCCGTCGACGGCATGGACCTTGGCGACCTCGCTGTTGAAGAGGCCGCGGCGCACCGGATAGTGCTTGGTCAGCCGGTCGACCACGAGCGGACGTGGATCAGGCATCGGCGCCCTCCATCAGGCGGTGCGCCTCGAAGCAGGCGGTCAGGCGGCCGGGGACCATCTCCATGAGCGGAGGTTCCTCCGCACGGCAGCGGTCGGTCGCGAGGGCGCAGCGCGGGGCGAAGCGGCAGCCGGCCGGCACGTCGCGCAGCGACGGCACGAAGCCCGGCAGCTCCACGAGCTTGCCCCGCCGGCCCTTCGGCACGGCGCCCTTCTGCGGCAGCCGCGGGATCGAGGCGAGGAGCCCCTTCGTGTACGGGTGCAGCGGCCGGCGGAACACCTCCCGCACGGTGCCGCGCTCGACGACCTTGCCGGCGTACATGACGACGAGGCGGTCGCACGTCTCGGCGACGACGCCGAGGTCGTGGGTGATCATGATGACCGCCATGCCGAGCTTCTGGCGCAGCTCCAGGATGAGCTGGAGGATCTGCGCCTGGATGGTGACGTCGAGGGCGGTCGTCGCCTCGTCGGCGATGAGGAGCTGCGGGTTGCAGGCAAGCGCCATGGCGATCATGACGCGCTGGCGCATGCCGCCGGAGAGCTCGAACGGGTACTGCGCGATGCGCCGCTCCGGCTCGGGGATGCGCACGAGACGCAGCATCTCGACGGCGCGCCTGCGGGCCTCGGCGCGGCCGAGCCCCTCGTGCACGCGGATCGTCTCGGTGATCTGGTAGCCGATCTTGAGCACCGGGTTGAGGCTCGTCATCGGCTCCTGGAAGATCATCGAGGCGACCTTGCCGCGGATCTGTCGCATGCGCGGCTCGGAGGCGCCGACGATGTCCTCCGCGCCGAGGCGGATCGTGCCGTCCACGATGCGCCCCGTCCGCTTGGAGAGGAGGCGCATGATCGACAGCGCGGTCACGCTCTTGCCGCTGCCCGATTCGCCGACGACGCCGACGGTCTCGCCGCGGCGCACGTCGAACGAGACGCCGTCGACGGCCCGCACGATGCCGTCGCGGGTGAAGAACTGCGTCTTCAGCCCGTCGATGGCGAGGACCGGGGCCGCCGTGGCGGCGGCCCCTGCGATCGCGGGTGCCTCCTCGATCACGGACATCGGAGCCGCCCCCCGATGTCCGCCCGGCCCGCGGCGGCTGCCGTCTCGCGCGTCCCGGCAGGGCGATCAATACGCAAG
This sequence comes from Acuticoccus sediminis, assembly GCF_003258595.1. Taxonomy (NCBI): domain Bacteria; kingdom Pseudomonadati; phylum Pseudomonadota; class Alphaproteobacteria; order Hyphomicrobiales; family Amorphaceae; genus Acuticoccus; species Acuticoccus sediminis. The sequence goes on along the minus strand of NZ_QHHQ01000009.1, from coordinate 75,919 downwards.
GGCACAGCCGTCCTTGCGCGGCTCGGATCCGGCGATGAGGACGTCGCGATCATGGTCGAACCAGATGGCCTGGCCGCCGCCGACCGGGTCCTGGCGCACGACCTTGTGGCCGCGGGCGGCAAGATCGGCGGCGACCTCGTCGGAGATCGTCGCCTCGAGGCGCAGCTCGCCGTCGAAGGCGAAGGAGCGCGGGGCGGCGAGCGCGTCCTGCGGGTCGAGGGCGAGGTCGAGCATGCCGGTGACGACGGTGGAGTGGCCGACGGGCTGGTAGTGCCCGCCCATGACGCCGAACGGCATCACCATCCGGTCTCCCTCGCCGAGCATCGCCGGGATGATCGTGTGCATCGGCCGCTTGCCGGGCTCGATGACGTTCGGGTGCCCGTCGATCAGGCGGAAGCTGGTGCCGCGGTTCTGCAGCATGACGCCGCTCTGCGGCCCCATGATGCCGGAGCCGAACCCGGAGAACAGCGAGTTGATGAACGAGATCGCGTTGCGGTCCTTGTCGACCACGGTGAGGTAGGTCGTGTCGGAGTGCATCATCGGCTCGACCGGGGCCGGTTCCCTGGCGCGCTTCAGGTCGATGTCGGCGCGGATGCGATCGGCCTCGGCGGCGGAGAGAAGGTGGTCGGTCGGCACGTCGACGAAGGCCGGGTCGCCGATCAGCGCGTTGCGGCGGGCGTACGCGGCCTTGGCGGCCTCCGCGAGGAGGTGGATGCGGTCGGCCTCGCTGTAGCCCGGATCCCCGTAGGCGTAGCCGGAGAGGATGTTGAGCATGATGAGAGCCACGATGCCCTGCCCGGCGGGCGGGATCTCGTAGACGTCGTAGCCGCGGTAGTTGACGCTGATCGGGTCGACGTAGGTCGGCGTGTTGGTGGCGAAGTCCTCCAGGGTGTGGAGGCCGCCCAGCGTCTTGAGGCGGCCGACGATGTCCTCGGCGACGGGGCCCTCGTAGAAGCCCTTGCGGCCTTCCCTGCCCACCCGGCGGAGCGTTTCGGCGAGCTCCGGCTGCACGTGGCGGTCGCCGGCCCTCGGCGCCTTGCCGCCGGGCAGGAAGCGGGCCTTGGTGTAGGGATCGAGCGCGAGCTTGCCGGCGAGCCTGGCCCAGTCGTGCGCAACCCGCGGGGCGAGGAGGAAGCCATCCTCCGCCGACTTGATCGCCGGCTGCAGCAGCTCCTCGATGGACTTCGTGCCGTGGTCCTCGACGAGGCGGCACCAGCCGTCGACGGCGCCGGGGACGGTCACGGCATGGGGCGTCTCGACCTGGATCTCGGCGATGCCCGCCTCGCGGTACCAGTCGAGCGTCGCGGCCTTCGGGGCGCGCCCGGAGGCGTTGAGGCCGATGGGCCGCGGGCTGCCGGCCTTCCAGTAGATCGCGAAGCAGTCGCCGCCGAGTCCGGTCGAGTGGGGCTCGATCACGCAGAGCTGGGCCATCGCGGCGATCGCCGCGTCGACGGCGTTGCCACCGGAGCGCAGCACGTCGATCGCGGTAAGTGTCGCGAGGGGGTGGGCGGTCGCGGCTGCTCCATTCTGGGAATAGACGGCGGATCGGCCGGCGTTGAAGTCGCGGCGGGTCATTCGGGTATCCTCTCTTTGCCCCGCCCCGTCAGCCGGCGCGCGACAGGCGAGGCAAGGCGGTCGTTTCTGGTGTGAAGCAGGACACGGGCCATCCGGCCCCGGCGGCACACCTTTCGGTAGTGCCGTGCCCCCGGCGCCCCGCCTCCGCGCGGCAGGATCGCCCGAACGCCCGCCGATGGGAACCGGCGCCGTGACGAGGTGCCACGACCCGACGGAGGGCCGCGCCGGCCACTCGCGGCGGACGCCGCGGACGGGCGAGGCGCCGTCGAGCCGCACGGGGGCGGCGGGGAATCGCACGCGCCGTCATCATACTGTCGCCTCCCTATGGCAGAACTTATTCGAATGACATAGTAGAAGTACGGATGACACTGCGTGCCGTCTGCGGCGCGCCCGACGGAGGGGGACGGACAGTGAGTGGGAACGACCTCGGAGGATCCGCCACCGGTGCGGCGGGCCCAGCATGCCCCGACGCGCACACGCTCGGCACCCTCGCCCGCGCCGAACCGGGCGCGCTCAAGCGCGTCGCCGAAGCGCTGCTGGAGGACCTCGGCGACATCGAGGTGTTGGCGAGCCGGACGGGCCTCGCCATGCTGCCGCGCGAGGACAGCGTGACGGGAACGCTGTTCCATCTCGGCGAGGTGCTGGTCGCGGAGGCGCACATCCGGCTCGGCGACGGTGTCGAGGGGTACGGCGCCGTCGTCGGCCGCGACCTGGAGCGGGCGATGGCGATGGCGGTGGTCGACGCCGCGCTCGCGGCCGGCCGCGCGCCGCGCTCCGTCCACGACTTCGTCGCCGGGGAGGCGGCGCGCCACGCGGCGGAGGACACCGCCCGGCTCGCCAAGGTCGAGGCGACTCGCGTCGAGATGGAGGCCTTCTGATGGACGCACTCGTCACCCCGACCCCCGAAGACATTCGAATGAGTGAGGCGTTCGAGTCGCTGATGTGGGCGCTCGCCCGCCCCGGCACGCGCCAGCGTCTCGCCGAGCCGGGCCTTCTGCCGCTGGCCGCCAGCCTCCTCGACCGCGAGACGACGGTTCACGCCGGCGACGGGACGATGGCCGCGGCCCTCGCCGCGACCGGCGCCCGCGCGGCGCCCCTCGAGACGGCGGAGTTCGTCTTCACCTCCCTCGCCGGCGAGGCGGACGCGGCGCGGGCGGCGACGGCGTCGGTCGGCGATCCGCTCTACCCGGACCGCGCTGCCACCGTCTTCGCGCCCGCAACGTTCGGCGGCGGCGGGACGGCGCTGCGGCTCGGCGGGCCCGGCATCCGCGGCACCGTCCGCCTCCCGGTCGGCGGCGTCCACCCGTCGTTCTGGGCCGCGCGCGCGAGGGCGATCCGCTACCCGCTGGGCTTCGACCTCTACCTCGTCGCCGAGGACGAGGTCGTCGGCCTTCCCCGCTCCACCCGCATCGAGGTGATCTGATGGCCTACGCAGCGACCCGCGGCGGCGAGGAGGCGATCGCGCAGGCCGAGCGCCTCTACCGCGACGACCTCGGCCCCCTCACGGCAGGGCGCATCGCCGAGGTGCGCCGGGCGCTCCCCTACCTCGTCGACCGCGTGATGGGCGAAGCCTCGCTCTACGAGCCGGACCTCGCGGCGCTGGCGCTGGCGCAGACGGGCGGCGAGCTCTACGAGGCGGTGCTGCTCCTGCGCGCCTACCGCACGACGCAGCCGCGCCTGTGGACCGCCGAGCCGGTCACCCACCGCGACATCCTCACCGTCCGCCGCATCTCCGCCGCGTTCAAGGACATTCCCGGCGGGCAGATCCTCGGACCGACGCTCGACTACTCGCACCGCCTCCTGAAAGTCGGCGTCCTCGCCGGCGAGACGGACGTGCCGGAGCCCGTCACCCCCGGCAGGACCTCCGCGCCTGCCACGCAGCCGGCGCTCGCCGACTGGCAGCGCGAGCAGGGCCTCGTCGCGCCCGAGCGCGCCGCGAAGGTCCCGCTCGACGACATTCCCGACGTGACGCGCGACGGGCTCCTCTTTCCGCCGCCCCGGGCGCACCGGCTCCAGACGCTGGCGCGCGGCGACACCGGCGGCATGCTGGCCCTCGGCTACGCCAACCAGCGCGGCTACGGCCCCGTCCACCCCGCCGTCAACGACCTGCGGCTCGGCGAGGCGGAGGTGCGTCTGCGCCACCCGCGCGGCACGGTCTTCAGCGCCGGGCGCGTGCGCGTCAGCGAGACGGAGATGGTGTCGAAGGACCCGAGGGCGGACACGCTGAAGCTCGGCTTCTGCGCGACGTTCGGCTGGAACGAGGTGAAGACCATCGCCGGCGCGACCCTCGACCTCTCGATGGAGGAGCAAAGCGCCTTCGCCGCCGCCGACGAGGAGTTCGTCCTCTACCACACCGAACCCACCGAGGCGTCGGGCTTCTGCATCCACTTCAAGATGCCGCACTACGTCACGTTCCAGTCGAGCCTCGACGCCCTGCGCGGCGCCAACGCCGACCGCGACCGCCGCGCCGCCCGGGCGAAGGCCAGGCCGAAGGCGGACAGGATGTCCGGGGCCGAGATCGAGGAGGCGCTGTCGTGAGCCTGTCCACCCTCACCAGGCCATGGCGGCCCTTCAACTACGGCTTCCTCGACGAGTCGGCGAAGCGCGAGATCCGCCGCCGCACGCTGAAGGCCATCGCCGTCCCCGGCTACCAGGTGCCGTACGCCAGCCGCGAGGTGCCGATGGCGCGCGGCTGGGGCACCGGCGGCCTGCAGGTGACGCTGACGCTCCTAAAGCCGTCGGCCGTCGTGAAGGTCATCGACCAGGGCGCGGACGACTCGGTCAACGCCGCCTCGATCCGCAAGTTCCTGCGCCGCGTCGGCGGCGCGGGCGAGACGCTCGACACCACCGAGGCGACGCTCATCCAGTCCCGCCACCGGATCCCGGAGGAGACGCTGCGGGCGGACCAGATCCTCGTGCTTCAGGTTCCCGACCCGGAGCCGCTGCGCTCGGTGGAGCCCGATATCTCGGAGGCGCGCTACCGCCACGCGGACGCCGACTACGGCCTCCTCTGGCTGAAGCTCTACGAGCAGATCGTGCGCTCGGGCCGCATCATGCAGGGCGCGAGCTACCCGAGCCTCGTCAACGGCCGCCACGTCATGAGCCCCTCGCCGATCCCGCGCTGGGACGTGCCGAAGCTGCACCAGGCGGAGAACCTGACGATCCTCTCGGCGGGGCGGGAGAAGCGCATCTACGCGGTGCCGCCGCACACCGACGTCGTGCCGCTCGTCTTCGACGACATCGCCTACCGGGTGGAGGACCACGCCGGCATCCCCTGCGGGCGCAGCGGCGTGACGGGCTACTTCCTCAACGAGCTGCCGCAGGCGGGCGGGGCGTCGCTCCACGAGATGTCCGACAGCCACTTCGCCACCAAGCACATCCAGAAGCGCGAGGGCGCCCCGGTGACGCTCGGCGATACCTATTACAGGAACGGGAGCATGGCGCGATGAGCCTCACCATGGCCATGCCGCAGCGGGAGCCGCCGGCCCTCGTCACCGCCGCCCCCCTCCTCGCGATGACGGGCGTCGCCAGGCGCTACGGCGACGTCGAGGCGCTCAAGGGCGTCGACGTCTCGGTCTACGCGGGCGAGGTGCTGGGGATCGTCGGCGAATCCGGCTCCGGCAAGTCGACCCTCCTGCGCGCCATGAACCTCGAGGAGGAGCCGGACGCAGGCCGCTACACGCTGGACATCCCCACCCACCGCGGCACCGATCTCTTCACACTCGACCGCTACGAGCGACGGATGCTGCGGGCGCGCGAGATCGGCATCGTCTACCAGAACCCGCACGCCGGGCTGCGCATGCGCCACTCCTCCAGCGGCAACGTCGCCGAGCGGCTGGTGATCGCGGGGGAGCGGCGGTTCGGCGAGCTGCGGCGGCGGGCGAAGGACGCGCTCATCGCCTCGGACTTCCCGATCGCACGGATGGACCGGCCGCCGGTGGAGCTGTCGGGCGGGATGCAGCAGCGCGTGCAGCTCGCCAAGGCGATCGCCCTGGAGCCGACGCTGCTGCTCCTCGACGAGCCGACCACCGGCCTCGACGTCAGCGTCCAGGCGCTGGTGCTCGACACCCTGAAGCGGCTGCAGCGCGAACGGCGGATCACCATGGTCCTCGTCAGCCATGACCTCGGTGTCATACGCACGATGGCGGACCGTGTCATGGTGATGCGGCATGGCGAGGTCGTCGAAGCGGGCCTCGCCGATCAGGTGTTCCAGGATCCCCAGCACGCCTACACCCAGCAACTCGTGCACGCGAAGCTATGAGCATCGACATGACCCACGACCGGGGCACGGCCCGGTCCCCCTCGCCTGCCCCGGCCGGCACGGTCCTCGCGGTCGCGGGACTCGCGAAGACGTTCACGATGCATCACCTCGGCCGCCTGCTGCCGGGGTTCGCGGACGTCACCTTCACCCTCGGCGCCGGGGAGTTCCTGCTGCTGACGGGGGAGAACGGGGCCGGGAAGTCGACGCTGCTGCGGACGATCTACCGCTCCTGCCTGCCCGGCGCGGGCTCGGCGGTGTTCACCATGGCCGACGGGCGGTCCATCGACCTCGCCCGCGCCGCCGACGTCGACATCGTCGAGCTGCGCAAGGGCGAGATCGGCTTCGTGACGCAGTTCCTCAACGCCCGCCCGCGCGTCTCGGCGGAGGAGCTGGTCGCCGAACCGCTCCTCCTCGCCGGCAGCGACCGCGAGGAGGCGCGGCGGGAGGCGCGGCGCATGCTGGGGGCCTTCGGCCTTAAGCGGGCGCTGTGGCCGGCCTATCCGTCCACCTTCTCGGGCGGGGAGCAGCAGAAGGTGAACCTTGCGCGCGCGCTGGTCCACCCGCCCCGGCTGCTCCTCCTCGACGAGCCGACCGCCTCGCTCGACCGGACGGCCCGCGCCGCCCTCGTCGAGCGCCTCGCGAGCATGAAGTCCGCAGGCGTTGCGATGATCGGCGTTTTCCACCATCCCGAGGACGTCGCGCCCCTGGTGGACCGCGACGTCCGGCTGGAGCGACGCCGCGAACACGAAGAGGCTGACGATGTGGCTGAGTGAGTTCGACCTCGTCCTCCCCGATCGCGTGGTCCCGAACGGGGCCGTGCGCATCGAGGACGGGCGGATCGCCGAGGTGCGCGAGGGTCCTGTCGCCGAGGCCGCGATCCGTGGCGGCGGCCGGCTCCTGATGCCCGGCTTCATCGACATCCACGGCGACATGGTGGAGCGCGAGGTGGAGCCGCGGCCCGGCGTCAGGATGCCGCTCGAGCTCTCCATCCTGGAGCACGACAAGAAGCTCGCCGCGACGGGCGTGACGACGGCCTACGCCTCGCTCTCCTTCAGCCCCAACTCGCCCATCACCGGCAAGGTGCGCACCGAGGAGACGACGCGCGGCATCATCGAGGCGATCGTCGGCATGCGGGACGAACTGCTGGTCGACCACCGCATCCACGCCCGCTTCGAGGTGACGTTCCCGCGCGCGGCGGAGGTGGTGCAGGACCTCATGCGGCGCGGCGCGGTCGACCTCGTCTCGCTGATGGACCACACCCCGGGGCAGGGCCAGTACCGCGACATCGAGAAGTACGCCGCGTTCATGGCGAACGCGCGCGGCATCTCGGTCGAGAACGCGCACACGCAGGTCAGGAAGCGCATCTCCGACGGTCTCGCCGCCGCCGGCACCACGACGGCGACGATCACCGCGATGACCGCGATCGCCGCCGAGCACGGCATCGCCATCGCCTCGCACGACGACGACACGGCCGACAAGGTGGCGCTGATGCGCGACTTCGGCGCCGGGATCAGCGAGTTTCCGGTCACGATCGAGGCCGCGCGCGAGGCCAAGCGGCGGGGGATGTGGACGGCGATGGGGGCGCCGAACGCGCTGCGCGGCGTCTCCTACTCGGGCAACCTCTCGGCCCGCGAGCTCTACGAGATGGGGATGCTCGACATCCTCGCCGCGGACTACCACCCGCCGGCGATCCTGCCGTCCATCCTCCTGCTGGCGGACCTGCGGGGCGGGCTGCCGGAGGCGGCGGCGCTCACCAGCCTCAACCCGGCCCGCGCCGCGGGGCTTCACGACCGGGGCGCCATCGCGCCGGGGCTGAGGGCGGACCTCGTGGTCGCCGACCACGCGCCGCGGCCGCGCCTGCGCGCCACCTTCAGCGCCGGGCGGATGGTCTACGGCGACGGCACGCTCGCCGTCGCGCCGCAGGGAGCGCCGGCCCTCGCCCTCTGACGGCGCGCGCTCGTCGGGCCGCCGTCACCGGGCCGCCGTCAGGACTCGCGCGGCACCCTGACCCGCGGCCCGGACGGCGCAGCGGGCGGCTCCGCCGCCTCGGCCGTGCCGGCGGCGGCGAGGGCGTCGAGCAGCTCGGCAGTGTTGTCGATCGAGAACTGGACGCGCTCGCTCGCCCACGCCGTCTCGGAGTAGCTGATGGGCACGCCCCGCATGTCGACGTCGACCTTCTTGGTGACGATGACGGGGACGGTGCGGGGCTGGTCGAGCTGGCGCGCCTCCTCGGCCGAGGGCATGCGCACGACGAGGTCGGTGCGCAGGCGGATGTAGTCCGCCACGCCGTACTCGGCGAGGACGGCCGTCGTGCCGCGGCCGGCGCGGCGGGCCTCGTTGAGGCCGGGAAAGCGGCGCACCGGGTAGTAGGCGTTGGAGTAGTTCACCACCTCGTCGTCGGCGAGGCCGCGGCGCACGATGTGATACACGCGCTCGCCGGGCGGCAGGCGCAGCGCCTCGGCGACGTGGCCGGGCACGTTGATCTCCTCCTCGCGCAGGGCCTGGCCGGAGGGCTCGCGGCCCTGACCGAGGAGGTTCTGCGAGAAGCGCGTACGGTTGGACAGGCGGTAGTCGAGCCGCCCCGTCCGCACGAAGACCCCCTTGCCGTGGCGGACGTCGACCAGGCCGCGCCGTTCGAGCTCGGCGACGGCGCGGCGCACGCTGTGGCGGCCGACGCCGAAGCGCTCCATCATCGCCGCCTCGGTCGGGAGCTGCATGGTGTCGCCGAAGGCGCCGCCCGCGATGTCCTTCGCGAGGGCCTCCTCGACCGCCTGCCACTGCCCGCGTGCCAGCTTCGCCATCGCCGCTCCACCCGTCCTCCGCGCGGACCGGCGCGGCGATGCTCCCGGTTCCCCCGGGCCACAGTCATTCGGATAACCTGTAGAGGCCGGTCCCCGGCCTGACAAGGCGGCGCCCGGCGGCCGGCGCGCGCCGCTTGCCGCGCGATGGCCCGGAGCGATGGCCCGGAAGCGCGGGTTGATCCGAATGAGTACGAGCGTGATCCGCCCCCGGGTGCCCCCGCCCGAGGGGTGGGGAGCCGCCGGGTGCGGCGCCGGTCAGCCGGCGGAGAGTTCGGAGAGCCTGTTGTAGGCGGCCGAGAAGCCGGCGAGGGAGACGCTGAGGTTCAGCGCGGCCTCGTTCTGCGCCACCACCAGTCCGACGGTCATCGCCTGACCGCGCCGCATGGCGCTCAGCACGGCGTCGGTCGGCGATTCCTGCACGATGCAGCCGGAGGGGTAGCAGGTGCGGAAGGCCAGCGTGCGCGCCGCCTCCTCGTCGATCGCGACCTTCACGCCCGGCGAGAAGAGGATGCCGAAGGGGAGCAGGAACACCATCGTGGAGGTATCGCCCGACACCGCCAGCTCGACCTGGAGGATGCGTTCCTCGGTGCCGGTGCGGTTGAGGCGCTGCACCATCCAGCAGCGGCGCTCGTCGCCGTCGGTCGTGCTGCACCGGACGGTCCAGTCCCGGTAGGTCTCGGTGAGGGCGTCGGGGCTCTGGGCGCGGGCGGTGACGCCGCCGAAGAGGGTCAGCGAGACCATCGTGACAACCAAGGCGCGGCCCGCCCGCCGCCATGCCGTTGTCCAGTTGCGCGTCAAAGTGCCCATTCCGCCCCGCTCTCCATTGTTCGATGCCCCCCGGCCCGACCGACCGCATTCCGGGCGGACGGTCTGGCGACCTGCTCGCCCGGTGGTGCGGCCGAGGCAGGGAATCATCGTATCTCTCCGCCGTCACGATGGCCGACTGAGGGGGGGCGTGGATAGGGGCGCGCGGCGGCTGCGGCCGGGACGGAGGCGCGACGGCTGCGGAAGCGGGCAAGCGTGCAACATCGCGGCGCCGGAACCGCGCCGCGGCGGAATGGCGCGCACCGTGCCGACCGGGCGGCGTCAGATCCGCAGGTGCTCCAGCATGCGCGCCTCCGTGTCGGGGCCGATCTCGCCGGCGTCGTCGATCTGGCCGAGCTTCATCACCGCCCAGCGGTCGGCGATCGACAGGGCGAAGGCGAGGTGCTGCTCGACGATGAGGACGGTGGTGCCGTTGGCCCGCTCGTCCCGCAGCGCGGCGGCGATCCGCTCGATGACGGTGGGCTGGAGCCCCTCGGAGATCTCGTCGATGAGGAGGAGCTTCGGCGCCGTCATCATGGCGCGGGCGATGATCAGCATCTTCTGCTCGCCGCCCGAGAGCGTGCCCGCCTTCTGTGCCAGTCGGTCCGCGAGGAACGGGAAGTGGCCGTAGACGCGCTCCAGCCCCTCGGCGAGCGCCCGGTCGGAGCGCAGGGCGAGGCGGAGGTTGTCGCGGATCGAAAGGTCCTGGAAGAGCGGCTGCTCCTGCGGGGCGTAGGCGACGCCCGCGTCCGCCATCGTCTTCGGCCCCTTCTTCGTCACGTCCGCGCCGTCGAGGAGGATGCGGCCGCGTCGCGCCGGGAGGAGGCCGACGATCGTTTTCAGGAGCGTCGTCTTGCCCATGCCGTTCTTGCCCATGAGGGCGAAGATCTCGCCGGGGCGCACGCCGAGCGAGAGCGACTTGATGATCTCGACGTTGCCGTAGCCCGAGGTGATGTCCTCGAGCGCGAGCTTGGCGGTCGTCGCCGCGGGCCGGTCGAGCACGTCAGTCATGGCCGCCTCCGGAGTAGATCTTCTTCACGATGTCGGCGTTGACGGCCTCTTCCACGGTGCCGTCGACGACGAGGCGGCCCTGGTGGAGCACGACGATCCGGCTCGAGATCTCGCGCACGAAGTCGAGGTCGTGCTCGACGAGGATGGCGGCCATCCCGCGCTCGGCGGTCAGCGTCCTGAGGACGGTGCCGATGGTGGTCCGCTCGGTCTTGGTGAGGCCGGCGGTCGGCTCGTCGAGCAGGATCAGCTCGGGCTCCAGGGCGACGACCATGGCAAGCTCCAGGCTCTGCTTCTGGCCGTGCGACAGGAGGGAGACCGGCGTCGCCAGCATCCGGTCGAGGCCGGTGAGGCGCAGGATGTCGATCGCCGACTGCGGCAGGCCCAGCGTGTCGGACGCGGTGACGAGGCTCGGCGCGTGGTGGGAGGCTCTCGCCATCCGCAGGCACTCGGCGACGTTGAGGTCCTCGAACACGCTGGCGACCTGGAACTTGCGGCCGATGCCGCGGGCGACGATCTCGTCCGGCAGCATGCCGGCGATGGAGGTGCCGTTGATCTTCACGGTCCCGCCGCTGGCGGCCGAGCCGTCGGTCATGCAGCGCATCAGCGTCGTCTTGCCGGCGCCGTTCGGGCCGACGAGGCTGACGAGCTCGCCCGGCTCCACGGTGAGGGTCACGTCGTCGAGCACCTTCTGGCTGCCGTAGGACTTGGCGACCTGCTCCATCACCAGAAGCGGCGCGGTGCCGGTCCGCTCGCGCGGGGCGGTCGGCACGGCGACGAGCGCCGGCACCGGGGCCGCGCGGCGCCAGGCCTTCAGCGGCGCCGCGAGCGCGGCGAGGCCGTTCGGCATGACGATGATGACGAGGACGAAGAGCGACCCGATGAGGAGCTGCCACAGGAACGGAAGGTCCCCGGAGAGCTCCGCCGAGAGGTAGCCGATGCCGACCGCGCCGAGCACCGGGCCGACGATCGTCCCGCGCCCGCCGAGCGCCGTCCACACGACGAGCTCGGTGCCGAAGACGAAGCCGGCGTTCTCCGGCGCCACCACCCCGGAGGCGTTGGCGTAGAGGAAGCCGGCGATGCCGGTGACGCCCGCGAGCGCCGCCGTCAGCAGGATCTTGATGCGCTGGGTGTTGAGGCCGAGGTAGGCGCAGCGCGTCTCGTTGTTGCGGATGGCGGTGAGGAGCCGGCCCGCGTCGGAGCGGACGAAGACGAGGGCGGCGAAGGTGATCACCACCAGGACGACGCCGACGAGGCGGAAGTAGCCCTCCAGCGACAGCGGCATGCCCCAGTAGCCGACGAGGCCGGAGGACGAGCCGGTCCACGTGCCGCCGGAGTAGATGAGCTGGGTGACGACGATCGGCACCACCAGCGAGATGATCGTCGCGTAGAAGGCCGAGGAGCCGGGGTAGAAGGTCAGCCAGCCGACCGCCGCGCCGACGATCATCGGCAGCACCACCGCCGCGAGCAGGCCGAGGGCGAGGTAGGGCGCGGAATCGCCGACGTGCGTGAGGATCATCGCCGTGGCGTAGGCGCCGATCCCGAAGAAGGCGGCCTGCCCGAAGGTGAGGATGCCGGTGAAGCCCCACAGGAGGTCCACCGTGATCGCCAGCATCGCGAAGATCATCGAGCGCGTCAGCACGTTGAGCGAGAAGCGGTCGAGGACGGCCGGGGCGAGGAGCATCACCGCGCAGGCGACGATCGCGAGGGCGAGGAGCACCAGGCCGCGGCGCCGCCGGACCGCGGGCGCCGCACCGGTCATGACGGCATCAGGCACGGGAGAACCCTTTCGGCGAGAGGCGGAGGATGAAGGCGGCGAGGACGGCGACGGTGATGCCGCCGAGGATGGGGCTGACGTAGGTGGAGACGACCACCTGCGCGCCGCCGAGCAGCAGGCAGGCGAGCGCGAGCGCGCCGAACGACTGCCCCGCCACCATCACCAGCATGAAGGAGCCGACGAGCCAGGCGACGCCCATGTTGGGGTCGACGCTGGTGAGCGGCGTCAGCAGCACGCCGGCGAGGCCGGCGAGGCCAGTGCCGATCATGAAGGTCACGGTGCGGATCTTCGAGGTGTCGAGCCCGAGGATCCGCGCCAGCGTCTCGTTCATGATGACGGCGCGGGCGGAGAGGCCGAGGCGGGTGCCTTCCATCAGCCATGCGAAGCCGAGACCGAGGAGCACCGCGGCGACCAGCGCGAACAGGCGGTAGGCCGAGTATGAGGTGCCGAGGACGTCGACCGTCCCGGGGATGAGGCTCGCGGTGAACTGCACGTCGCGGCCGAAGGTGAGCGTGATCAGCTGGCCGATGACGATGCCGAGGCCCCAGGTCGCGAGGATGGCGTCGAGCGGGCGGGAATAGAGTGGGCGGACGATCAACCGCTCCGTCAGCAGGCCGAGGACGCTGCCGGCGACGAAGGCGATGGGCAGCGCCACCCAGGGGTTGAGGCCCATCTGCGCCGTCGCGACCGCGCAGTAGCCGCCGACCGTGAGCCACGCGCCGTGGGCGAAGTTGATGATCTTGAGGACACCGAAGATCGTCAGCAGGCCCGTCGCGACGATGAAGAGGACGGCCGAGGTCGTCACGGCGTCGAGGAGGAGGGTCATGGTGTGGCTCCGCTGGTGGAGGCGGTGGGGGCCGGCGGAGCCGCAGGGCCCCGCCGGCACTCGTCGCGGTCGTCCGCCGCCCGTCGCCGTCGGCCGGCGCCGGGCGCGTCGGGTGGTCGGATCAGAGATCCGGGCACTGCTCGCCGGGGTCGACGTTCTCGAACGCCTCGACCACCTTCACCGAGCCGTCGGCCTGCACCTCGCCGAGATACATCGTCAGCGGCGCATGGTGCTGCTTGGACATCTCGATGGTGCCGCGCGGACCCGTGAAGGAGACCTCGCCGAGCGCCTTGAGGACGTCGCGCGGGTCGGTCGAACCGGCCTTCTCGACGGCCGCCTTGTAGAGGTACACGCCCTCGTACTGCGGCACCGAGAGGTCGTTCGGGGTGCGCAGGTCCTCGCCGAACTTCGCGTCCATCGCCTCGAGGAACGCCTTGTTCTCGGGGCTGTCGATGCCGGTGATGTACGAGGCGGAGATGAGGATGCCCTCGGCGTCGCCGCCCATGGACTTGGCCGTGCCCTCGTCCACCGCGAGGTTGGCGTAGGGGATGGTGACGCCTGCGCCGCGAAGCTGCTTGGTCAGCGTCACGTTGGGGGCGCCGCCGGCGGTGGAGGTGATCAGCGCGTCGGCGCCGGACTTCTTCAGCTGGGAGATGATGGCGGTCCAGTCGGTCCCGTCCATCGGCAGGTACTCCTCGCCGACGACCTCGCCGCCGGTCTCGCCGATGTATTTGCCGGCGAACTCGAGCATGCCGCGGCCGAAGGCGTAGTCGGAGCCGACGAGGAAGTACTTCGTCGCGCCTTCCTTCTTCAGGTAGTCCACCACCGGCGGCACCTGCTGCTCGGGCACCCAGGCGTTGACGTAGAGGAAGGGATTGCAGGAGCGGCCCTCATAGAACGAGGTGTAGATGTAGGGGATCCGCCCGCGCTGGACGATCGGCAGGCCGGCGTTGCGCGCCGCGCTCGTCTCCATCGAGATGAGGACGTCCACCTCGTCGCGGAAGACGAGGGCGTCGAAGGCCTTCTGCGCGCCGACCGCGCCCGACCCGTCGTCCGCCACCACCAGCTCAAGCGGCCGGCCGAGGACGCCGCCCGCCGCGTTGATCTCCTCGACCGCGAGCTCGGCGGCCTGGACGACGGAGGGGGCGACGACGCTGTTGGCGCCCGACAGGCCCACCGGCACGCCGATCTTGATCGGGTCCGCGGCCTGGGCGGCGACCGTTCCGGCAAGGACGGTGGCCGCGAGTAGTCCCAGGAACCTGGCGCTGTGGCACCTAGTGCTGGTCATGGCATCTCTCCTCTCAGCATGAAGAATGTCGTGTCGGTCCGGCGCGGGGGCCGGTCAGCGGTACACGTCGCGCCGGCGGTCGGCGTGGACGTGGTTGTACTGGTTGAGCTGTCGGACGGTGGCGATGCCGCCGATGTCCACCTCGGCGAGGAGGGTCTCCTCGCGGCTCCGGTCGGCCGGGCCGGCGAGCGGCCAGCCGTCGGGTCCGACGATGAGGCTCTGGCCGATGAAGGGCTGGTCGCGCTCGACGCCGACGCGGTCGGCGCAGGCGATGTAGAGGCCGTTGGAGTGGGCGGCGGCCTTGTGCAGCGTGTTCGCCATCGCCTCGGCCTTCGGGTCCTGGGCCGGCATCGGCACCCAGTTGGTGGGGATCGCGACGAGGTCGGCGCCCGCGTCCGCGAGGGTGCGGAAGGTCTCCGGGAACCACCCGTCGTAGCAGACGGCCATGCCGATCCGGCCGAGGGGCGTGTCGAACACCGGCAGGCCGAGGTCGCCCTTCGCGAAGAAGAGCGTCTCGCGGAACCACAGGTGAAGCTTGCGGTAGGTGCCGATGTAGCCGTCCGGCCCGGTCAGCATCGCCGCGTTGTAGAAGTGTCCGTCCGCCGCCTCGGCGAGGCCGGAGACGATGTGGATGCCGAGCTCCCGGGCGAGCGCGACGAGCCGCGCCGCGCTCTCCCCGTCCGGGACCGGGCCGGCGAGGCGGGCGAGCTCCTCGGCGCTGTCGAACACGTAGCCGCTGTCGGCGAGCTCGGGGAGCACGACGAGGCTCGCGCCGGCCGCGTGTGCGGCGCGCACCTTCGCCTCGATCTTCGCGAGGTTGCCCGCGCGATCGCCGATGACGGGCTCGAACTGGACGCACGCGACCGTATAGCGGCCGGGGCCGCTGTCTGGGGGCATGATGGTCTCCAAACGCAAAAAAGCCCCTGCCACGGTTTGCACCGCAGATCAGGGGCTACGTAGCCGGGATGTCAGACGGCAACCTTGCCGCCGAGCAATACTGCTCTTCTGCCCGGAAGCTGACACGCCCCGGGCCGATACTCAAGCCCAAGAGGGAGCCAGAATCTGCCTACCTTGCCTATTCTTTCGGCGCGGGCACGCGGGCGCGGTTGAGGCCCATGCGCGCCATCGTCTCGTAGGCGGTGACGATCTCCTCGGCGATGGAGCTGAGGGGGATGCGCTCTGCCGTCGCCTGGTCGCGCAGGAGGCGGTAGGCGGCGTCCTCGTTCATGCCCTGCTCGTCCATCAGCAGACGGATGGCACGGTCCACCATGCGGCGGCCCTTCAGCGTCTCCTCCAGCTTGCGGATCTTGCCGTTGAGCCGACCCTCCGTGCGGTGGCGGTACCGGGCGAGGGTGAACTGGGTGAGGATGCCGAGCGGACGCAGCGGCTTGCTCATCACCCCGTGGGCGTTGAGGTCGTAGATCGACACGAGCGTCGTCGGGCTCTCGTAGGTGACGATGGCGATGACGGCGACGTCGTGCGCGCCGAGGAGCTGCACCATGTCGCCGACCGCCGCGTCGTCGACCGAGACGAGCACGGTGTCGACGCCCTCGGGCAGCGTGGCGGGCGGCGGCCAGGCGTGGCTGACGGCGCAGCCGAGGCGCTTGAGGTGGGCGGCGAGCAGCTCCCCCTCCTCGTCCCGAGGGTGGATGAGGAGGACGCGTGCCCGGCGCAGCTCGTCGAGGATCCGGCGCGCCCCCTTCATCGCCGTGCCTCCACCGGGCGGACGCCCCCGCTCCCGGCCGCCGGCAGGTCCGGACACGCCATCAGACCCACGACTCCAGGGCCGGTTCCTCGATCCGCGTGGCGGCGAGGTAGGGGTCCGGGCGGATCGCGACGCGGCTCTCCCAGGCGATGTCGAACAGCCCGTCGGGGCGGGCGATGCCGATGCGCGGCGTCAGCCAGAGATGGCGCGTGTCGGCGTCCACGCGCACGCGCCCCTCGGGCGTGTCGAACTCGTCGCCGAGCGGGTCGAGCGCGATGCGGCGCGGATCGGCGCTGCCGACGCGCTCCAGCGCCCGGGCGAAGAGGTGGACCTGCATGTAGGCGACCTCGGACCAGGTGCTGGTCGTCGCGTCGCCGCCGAAGCGGTCCTTGAAGGCGGCGACGAAGGCGCGGTTCACGTCGCTGTCGATGGTCTGGAAGTAGGTGGCGGCGAGGATGTGGCCGGCGCACTTCTCGATGCCGATGGTCGCCATCTCCGTCTCGGCCATGGTGAGGCTGGCGATCGGGTGGCGCGCCCGGTCGAAGCCCGCCTCGTGGTAGAGGCCGTAGAAGGCCTGGGCGGGCTTGCCGATGATGGTGGAGAAGACCGCGTCCGGCGCCGCGGTGCGGATCTTCGGGATGAGGTCCTCGAGCGCCTCGGTCCCGGTCTCCAGCGGCACGTAGGTCTCGCCCACCACCTCGCCGCCGCGCGCCTCGATCAGCTCCTGCATGATGCGGTTGGATTCGCGCGGGAACACGTAGTCCGAGCCGACGAAGTAGATGCGGCCGCCGTAGTGCTTCAGCAGGAAGTCCGCGAGCGGCAGGCACGTCTGGTTCACCGTCGCGCCGCAGTAGAGGACGTTCTCGCAATACTCGAACCCCTCGTACATCGAGGGGTAGAAGAGGAGGCCGTTGTGCCGCTCGACGATGGGCAGCACCGTCTTGCGGCTCGCCGACATGGAGCAGCCGAAGATGATGTCGATCTCGTCCTCGGCGAGCATCCGGCGGGCAAGCGCGAGGTAGTCGGCGTTGCGGGCGCCCGGGTCGTAGACGATGGGCACGATGGGGCGGCCGAGGACGCCGCCGGCGGCGTTGATCTCGGTGATGGCGAGCTCGGTGCCGCGCAGGTGCTCGGTTTCGGTGACGACGGTGGTGCCGCTCTGGGAGAAGAGGACCCCGACGCGCCAGCCGTCTTTTACAGGATTCAAGGGCAGTTGTTCCGCATCCGGCATCAAGAGCGTGGGCCGCTGGGGCCTCGCGGCGATGGTAGAATCCGGCCGCGCCGGGCACAAGATCGGCGGCGGTGCCGCGCCGGGCACAAGATCGGCGGCGGTGCCGCGAGGGCCGCGCCGGCCGGAGGTCAGAGCCGCTCGGCGATGCCGTCCAGCGACTGGCGGCAGCCGCGCAGCGCCTCGACGACGCGCGTCAGGTAGGCCCCGTCCTCGAACCGGTCGCGGGCGTAGGACATGCCGATCGCCGCTCCCATGGTCTCCGCGCGCGGCAGCGGCATGGCGACGGCCACCACGCCCGCCTCGAACTCGCCGTCGCTGTAGACGTAGCCCGTCGCCCGCGCCTCCTCGACGAGGCGCGCGACCTCGGCGCGGTCGGTGATGCTATGCTCGGTGTAGGCGTCGAGCGGGGCGTCCGAAACCAGCTCCCGCGCCACCTCGGGCGCCTCCGACACCAGCAGCGCGCGGCCGATCCCGGTCTGCAGCAGCGGCAGGCGGCTGCCGACGCTGAAGCCGTAGCTGATGTTGCCCTCCTCGAGGCCGGCGTGGGCGAGGTAGACCGCGTCGAACCCGTCGCGCACCGCGAGGTAGATCGGCACGCCGATGGCCTTCGAGTGCTGGTTGAGCACGGGCACGACGCGCTTGGTGAACTGGCGGCTGTGCAGGAAGCCGCCGGCCAGCAGCAGGATCTTGGGCGTCAGGGTGAAGCCGCGCCCGCTCTGGCGCACGTAGCCGAGGTGGGCGAGCGTCAGGACGAGGCGGCGGCTCGTCGCCCGGTCGAGCTCGGCGAGGCGGGCGATCTCGGCGAGGGTCAGCGGGGCGGTGCCGGTCTCGAACGCCTTCAGGACGCGCAAGCCCTTGGCGAACGTCGTGGAAATGTCGTTGCCGGAGGGTTTGGACCGCGCCGTCGTCTCGTCGCTCACAGCGTCCCTTCCACGTCCCGAGTCGCTGCTCGCGAAACCCGCAAACCATGCTCAATATTCGATCTATTCCACTTAAAACTCCGCGTTGACAGCCCCCAAGTGTGCGATATCGTAACTTTCGGTCGGTATCCGACCATTTTGCTGGAACGGGACGGCGCCCACAACGGGCCGTCGGGCAGACCGGAGATCGAACATGCGCCTATTCACCCTTGCCGCGATCGCCGGGTGCGCCCTCGCCCCCGTCACCGCGTCCGCCGCTGAGAACCTCAGCTACGCACACTTCATGCCGGCGACGAGCTGGCAGCAGGACGAGATGTTCCAGGCGTGGGCCGACGCGGTCGCCGAGGAATCGGGCGGCGAGCTCGGCGTGACGGTCTATCCGGCGCAGACGCTCGGCAAGGCGCCGGCCGGCTACGACAACGCGCGCATGGGTGTCGCCGACATCGCCTGGACGGTCCAGGGCTACACCGCCGGGCGCTTCCCGCTCAGCCAGATCATCGAGCTTCCGGGCCTGTTCGACACCGCGGAAGTCGGCTCCTGCGCGTTCCAGAAGCTCTACGATTCCGGCGCGCTCGACGCCGAGTACGAGGACACGCACGTCCTCTTCGTGCACACCCACGGCCCCGGCCAGCTGCACACCCGGGACACGCCGGTCAGCAAGATCGCCGACCTTCAGGGGCTGAAGCTGCGCCGGCCGACGGCCGTCATCGGCACGCTCCTGTCCGAACTGGGCGCGGAGCCGGTGGGCCTGCCGGCGCCGCAGATCTACGAGAGCCTGCAGCGCGGCGTGATCGACGGCTACATGATCACATGGGAATCGACGACGAGCTTCCGCCTCGCCGAACTCAGCAAGTACCACACCGACTTCGGCTTCTACGCCCTCGCCTTCGTCACGACGATGAACAAGGACAAGTATGAGAGCCTGTCGCCGGCGGCGAAGGCGGCGGTGGACGCCAACTCGGGCATGAAGTGGTCGCTGGTCGCCGGCCGCGGCTACGACAAGGCCGACGCGGAGGCGCTCGCCGAGATCGAGGAGAGCTCCGAGGTGCTGAAGATCTCCGACGAGGAGCTGCCCGAGTGGCAGGCCGCCGCCGACCGCGCCACCGAGATCTACCTCGAGGAGCTGGAGTCGAAGGGCCTTCCCGGCCGCGAGACGTACGAGAAGGTGAAGGAATACGTCGCGTCGTGCGAGGCGGAGCTCGGCTGAGCCGCGCCGACCGCTTCCGATGGCCGCCCCCTCGCGCCTCAGCCAGCGCATCGACAGCCTCGCCGCCGGGCTCACCAGGCTCGGCTCGCTCCTCTCGATGGTGACGCTCGCCGCCCTCCTCGCGCTGGTCGCCGTCAGCGTCGCCACCCGGCTCGTCTTCGACCTTTCGGGCGGCTCCCTCAACCTCATGGTGCGCGGCAACATCGAGTCGTCGAGCTACCTGCTCCTCGTCCTGGTGCTGGCCGCGCTGCCGGTCTCGCTCGGCTCCGGCTTCGTGCGCGTCGACATCCTCGTCGAACACCTGCCCGCGCCGGTGCAGAGCGTGCTGGACCGGCTGTGGTCGGTGCTCCTCGCGCTCTTCGCCGTGCTCGTCGCGCGGCTCTTCGTGAGTGAGGCGATCACCGCGTACGAGCGGTCCTACGTCAGTCAGGACCTGCGGCTGCCGCTCGCGGCCATCTACGGGCTCGGCGCGGCGCAGCTCGCCCTCTTCGCCTTCGTTGCGACGATCCGCGTGGTGGTGCCGGTGCCGCACCGGGAGGACGCCTGATGGAGCGTGAAGTGATCGGCCTCGTCACCATCGGCGCGCTCTTCGTGCTGGTGCTGCTGGGCTGCCCGATCGGGCTGGCGATGATCGTCACCGGCGGCGTCGCCTTTTATACGCTGACGGGCCTCACCCCGGCGCTCGGCATGTTGCAGACGTCCGTGTTCGAGACCGCGTCCAACTACTCGTTCACGCTGGTCCCGCTGTTCCTGCTGATGGGCAACTTCATCTCCGAATCCGGGATGGCGCGTTCGCTGTTCCGCGGTTCGGAGCGGCTGACGGGTCGGTGGAACGGCGGGCTCGCGGCGGCCGGCGTCACGGCGAGCGCGCTGTTCTCCACCGTGTCGGGCTCCTCGCTCGCCACCGCCTCGACGATGACGCGGGTCGCCTATCCGGAGATGGTGGCGCGCGGCTACGACCCGCGGCTGGCGACGGGATCGCTCGCCGCCGGCGGCACGCTGGGCATCATGATCCCGCCGTCCATCGCGCTGCTGCTCTACGCGCTGATCACCGAGCAGTCGGTCGGCGAGATGTTCCTCGCCGGGATCCTGCCGGGCGTCCTCGCCTACGTCCTCTACATGGCGACGGTGGCGGTGGTGGCGCGGCGCTGGCGCGGGACGGCGGTGCCGGACATCGCCGAGGAGCTCTCCATCGGCCAGGCGATCCGCCTGTTCGCGCCGGCGGTGGGGCTCTTCGCGCTGGTGATGGGCGGGCTCTACGGCGGCGCCTTCACGCCCACTGAGGCCGGCGGCGTCGGCGCGGCACTCGCCTTCCTCTACGCCCTCGCCACGGGCGTCCCGGCGCACCGGATGGTGGCGGCGCTGCGCAACACCGTGTCGGTCACGGCGACGATCTTCATGATCCTCATCGGCGCGGAGGTGTTCGGCTTCGTCCTCTCGATCTCGCAGATCCCGATGGCGATCACCGACTTCGTACGCACCCAGGACCTCGCCCACTGGCAGGTGCTGGCGATCATCCTCGTCTTCTACATCGTCATGGGCTGCTTCATGGAGAGCCTGGCGATGATCCTGCTGACGGTGCCGATCTTCTTTCCGATCGTCATGGACGCGGGCTTCGACCCGGTGTGGTTCGGCATCATCGCCGTCGTCACGGTGGAGCTGGGGCTGATCACGCCGCCGATGGGGATGAACCTCTTCATGGTGAAGAGCGTCGCCGAGACGATCCCGCTGCGCACGGTGATGGTCGGCGTCCTCCCGTTCGTCGTCAGCGACCTCGTGCGCCTCGCGATCCTGATCGCCTTCCCGGCGATCACCCTCTTCCTGCCGGGGCGGATGTGACCCCCGCGGCGCCGACCGGCGCGGCCCTCCGCCCCGTCGTCCACGAACAGCGCGGCGGCCCCGGCCGAACCGCGAGAACCTTCCGGGAGGATCCCCCGTCATGCTGAGTCAGGAACTCAACGACACCATTTCCCGCGTCGGCCCCGGCTCGAAGGCCGGCGCCGTGCTGCGGCGCTACTGGCAGCCGGCCGCACTCGCGGTCGAGCTCGACCTCGAGCGGCCGGTGGTCCCCGTCACGCTGCTGGGCGAGCGGCTCGTCCTCTTCCGCAACGAGGACGGCGAGCTGGGGCTGATCGGCCGGCACTGCCCGCACCGCGGCGCGGACCTGTGCTTCGGGCGCCTCGAAGACAACGGCCTGCGCTGCCCGTTCCACGGCTGGCACTTCGACCGCTCCGGCCAGTGCGTCGAGCAGCCCGGCGAGCCGGAAGGCAGCCGGATGCACGAGAACATCAGGGCCAGGAACTACCCGGTGGTGGAGAAGAACGGCATCATCTTCGCCTACATGGGGCCCGGCGAGCCGCCGGAATTCCCGGCGTTCGACTGCTTCACCGCTCCGGACACCCACGTCTTCGCCTTCAAGGGGCTCTGGGAGTGCAACTGGCTGCAGGCGATGGAGGTCGGCATCGATCCGGCGCACGCCTCCTTCCTGCACCGATTCCTGCAGGACGAGGACCCGTCGGAGGGCTACGGCAAGCAGTTCCGCGACCGCGCCGCCAACACCGAGATCCCGATGACGAAGCTCCTGCGCGACTATCCGCGCCCGGAGATCAACGTCGAGGAGACGGACTTCGGCCTGCGCCTCATCTCGCTGCGGCACCTGGACGACGGGCGCACCCACGTGCGCGTCACCAACCAGGTGTTCCCCGAGGCCATCGTCATCCCGATGTCGAACGAGATGACGATCACCCAGTGGCACGTGCCGATCGACGACGAGAACTGCTACTGGTACTCGATGTTCACGAGCTACGGCGCCCCGGTGAACAAAGAGGTCATGTGGGAGCAGCGGGTCAAGGAACACCGCCTTCCGGACTTCGCGCCGCTGAAGAACAAGCGCAACAACTACGGCTTCGACCCCTCCGAGCAGCGCACCATGACCTACACGGGCATGGGCCTCGACATCAACGTGCACGACCAGTGGGCGGTGGAGTCGATGGGGCCGATCCAGGACCGCACGGACGAGCACCTCGGCCGCACCGACGTCGCCATCATCCGCTACCGCCGCATGCTGCGCGCCGCGATCGAGAAGGTCGCGGAGGGTTCGGCCGAGGGCCTGCCGATGACCAACGGCGACACCGCCTCGATCCGCGGCCCGATCGCCATCGACGCCATCGCGCCGGGCGATGCGTGGACCGACGTCTGGCGCGAGAGCGACGCGAAGCGGCGCGCCGCCTGCGCGTGGGACGCCTCGCTTTGAGCCACCGCGGCGCGCGGATCCGTCCGCCCGCCGTCCTTTCGTCCCTTCGTACGCTCGTCCCCGTGTCCCGGCCCCCGCGCCGGTCCGGCCCGCAGAGCCCGAGCGGCCACGCACCCCGCGTGCGCTGCGGCGCCGCGCGGGCGTAATCTTCCTGGAGTTGACCCCATGGCGACAGCCATCCGCCAGTCTCTCGCCGCGGGGCTTCTCGCGCGGACCGGGCACCTCGACGAGGCGGCGCAGGACACCGCCACCGAGGTGATCGCCCGCGTCGGGGCGGAGGGGCTGGAGACCGTCCGCCTCGTCTTCCCCGACCCGCACGGCATCCTGCGCGGCAAGACGGTCGTCGCGCGCGCCCTCCCCTCGGCCTTCCGCGACGGCGTCGGCATGCCGTCGACGATCATCCTGAAGGACACGTCGCAGCGCACAGTATTTCCGGTGTGGGAGGCGGACGCGGGCTTCGGCGCCGGCGAGCTGACGGGCGCGTCGGACGTCCTGCTGGCGCCCGACCCGGCCACCTTCCGCACCCTGCCGTGGTCGCCGACCTCCGGGTGGATGATGTGCGACGTCGTCACCAAGGACGGGCGGGCGATCCCGTTCTCCTCGCGCGCCGTCCTGCGCTCGGCGATCGACCGGCTGGCGGGGGCGGGCCTGCGGATGGTGACGGGCCTCGAGGTGGAGTTCCACGTCCTCAGGATCGAGGACGCGCGCGCCGCGCACGTCGACACCGGGATGCCGCCCGCGCCGTACGCGACGAGCGCGCTGACCCGCGCCTACAGCCTCCTGTCCGATGCGCACTACGACGCTCTGGAGGAAGTGATGGACGCGCTGCGGCGGGCGTGCGAAGGGCTCGGCCTGCCGCTGCGCACCATGGAGCCGGAGTTCGGCCCGAGCCAGGTGGAGTTCACGTTCGACCCGGCGGGGCCGATGGAGCACGCGGACGGCATGGTCCTTTTTCGCGCCATGGCCAAGCAGGTGTGCCGGCGGATGGGCCTCCACGCGACCTTCATGTGCCGCCCGAAGATCGCCAACGGCGCGGCGAGCGGCTGGCACCTGCACCAGTCCGTCGTCGACGCCGAGACCGGCGAGAACCGCTTCGTCCCGAAGGAGGACGGGGTGCTGTCGCCGACGGCGAGCGGATGGATCGCGGGGCTCCTCGAGCATGCCGCCGAGTGCTGCCTCGTCACCACGCCCTCGGTGAACGGTTACAAGCGCTACCAGGCGTTCCAGCTCGCGCCCGACCGGGTGCAGTGGGCGGTCGACAACAAGGGAGCGATGATCCGCGGGTTGATGCGCCCCGGCGATCCGGCGAGCCGCATCGAGAACCGCGTGCCGGAGCCGGCGGCGAACCCGCACTTCGTCATCGCCTCGCAGATCCTGGCCGGGCTCGACGGGATCGAGCGCGGCCTCGTCGCCCCGCCTCCGGCGGAGAACCCCTACGGGACGAACGCGCCCAAGCTGCCGACGAGCCTCCTCGACGCGATCGTCGCGTTCGAGGGCGGCCGCCTCTTCTCCGGGACCCTCGGGCCGTCGTTCACGGCCTACCTCTCCCGCCTCAAGCGCGCGGAGTGGGACCGCTACGTCGCCGCCCTCTCGGAGTGGGAGCAGCAGGAGTACTTCGACCTCTACTGATGTCCCATTCGGCGTTTCGCGGCGCGCCCGGCGGCCTTAGGATCGGCGCCATGCGCATGATCGATATCCGCACCTTCGTCGTTCTGGTCCGCACGCGCCATTTCGGCCGCACAGCCGAACTCCTGAACACCAGCCAGCCGGCCGTTTCCGCCCGGATCGCGGCGCTGGAGAAGGAGTTCGGCAGCCGCCTGCTGGAGCGCGGGCGCACGTTCGCGCTGACCCGGGAGGGCGAGCGCGCGCTCGTCGCCTTCGAAACGATGCTGCAGACGCTGGAGGACCTCGAGAGCGACCTCGCCGGGACCAGCGTGGGGCCGCGCGTCGTCAAGATCGGCGCCATCGACACCGTCGCCGCGACGTTCATGCCGCACATGATCGACGCGCTGCACGAGACGGTGCCGTCGCTGCGGATCGAGCTGTCGGTGGAGGGGTCCAACGCGCTCCTCGCGGGGCTGGCGGACCGGGTCTACGACATCGTCTTCGCGATCGATCCGGCGGTCGGCGACAACATGCGCTCGTTCCACTCCTGCATGCTGGAGATGGTGTGGGTGGGGGCGCCCGGCCTGGTGGAGGCGGGGCGCACATACACGGTGGACGAGCTGGCGCGCCTGCCGATCATCACGTTCCCCAAGGACACGCCCCCCTACCGCCAGATCGCCCCGTACTTCCAGGACGAGCGGGTGCTCGCGGAGAAGCTGACGAGCACCAACTCGCTGTTCGCGATCATCGCGCTGCTGCTGTCGGGCTTCGGAGTCGGGGCGGTGCCGGTGGTGACGATCGCGCGGGAGCTCGCCTCGGCGCGGCTGATCCCCATCGACGTCGCCAAGCCCTTCCCGCCGCTGCCGGTGATCGCGAGCTACCAGTCGGTCACCCACCCCGCGCTGATGGCGCTGGTGACGGCGGAGGCGCGCCGCAGCGCCGCCGCCTACTGCGACGCCCTTCCCGACCGCTCCATGTGGGTCGCGTAGGACCGGCGACGTCATCGCAATTTGTGATCGATAATCGCTCGTTTAGCCGATTGCGATAAATCGAGTTTATCGCAAAATCACGCAATTCGATTGGACAACCCCCGCTCCGCTTGGAAATCTTCCGGGGTTGACCATGCCAGGGACCCCAAATGGACCGCGAGCTCACTCTCAAATTCGTCGAAGCGAACGTCGAAGGGCGCATCAAGCTCTACTGGGAGAACGCTCCCAGGACGTGCGAGGCCATTTGGAACGCGCTCGAGACGCCGATCCGGGTCCCGGCGAGCCACGCGATCTTCTCCGGCCCGGAGATCATGATGGGTCTGCCGGAGGAGGCGCGCAATTTCGACCCGACGGCGCTGCCGCCGGAGAACCAGACGGTGCTGCCCGAGCCGGGTGAGCTGCTCTGGTTCTATCAGCCCAAGAATTTCTTCAAGATCGACCCGGACGAGTTCTGGGAGATCGGCATGTTCTACGGCGTCGGCGGCCGCACCTTCGGCCCGACCGGGTGGATCCCCTGCACCTACTTCGGCCGCATGGTCGAGGGGCTGGACGAGATCGCCGAGCAGTGCCGCCTGATCCGCCGCGAAGGTATCAAGACCGTCGAGCTCGGCCGCAGGGCCTAACCCCGGAGACCACCGATGAAGCGTACGACTATCGCCCTCGCTCTCCTGGCCGGCACCGCCGCTCCGGCGCTCAGCCAGACGCTGACCATCAACTCCTTCGGCGGCGCCTACGAGGAGGCGCACAAGCGCTGCATCATCTCCCCGTTCGAGGAGGAGACGGGCGCCACCGTCAACATCGTCACCGCCTACTCGGCCGACGCCTTCGCACAGCTCCGCGCCCAGGCGGCCGCGCCCCAGTTCGACGTGATCCACTTCTCCGGCGGACAGGAGATCGTCGGCGCGAAGGAGGGCCTCCTCGACCCGATCACCGAGACCGCCGTGCCGAACCTCGCAGCGCTCTACGACTTCGCCAAGGCGGGCGTCGCGGAGGGCCAGGGACCGGCCTACTCGATCGCCGCCATCGGCCTCATCTACTCCCGGGAGGGCCTCGAGATTCAGCCGACGAGCTGGACCGCGCTGAAGGACCCGGACGTCGCCGAGCACATGGTGCTGACCGACATCTCCAACGGCTACGGCATGCTCGGCTTCCTGATGCTGAACAAGGTCGAGGGCGGTGACCTCGACAACATCCAGCCCGGCCTCGACGCGGTGTCGGAGATCCTCGACAACGGCGGCCTCGTCGTGTCGACCTCGCCCGAGATCCAGCAGGAGTTCGCGCAGAACGACGCCTGGCTCGCCGCCTACGCGTCCGACTACGCCTACACGCTGAAGAAGGCGGGACTGCCGGTGGGCTTCACGCTCGCCGAGGAAGGCGTGCCGGCGAGCTTCATCACCGTGAACCTCGTCCACGGCCGTCCCAACCAGGAGCTGGCGGCGAAGTTCATCGACATGACGATCTCGGCCGAGGCGCAGACCTGCATGGCCGAGGCGCTGCGCTACACGCCGACCAACGCCAACGTGGAGCTGACGGGCGAGGCGGCCGAGGAGGTCCCGAACGGGCCGGAGGCGGTGAAGGGCCTGATCCGCTTCGACCCGACGGTGATCGAGGCCAACCGGTCGGCCTGGGTCGACCAGTGGAACCGCACGATCGCCCGTTGACGACCGGCGCGCCTGCGATGGGCAAGATGCCCGCTGACGATCACCGCGAGCGCGCCCCGGGCGCGCTTGCCTTGCGCGTCGTCGCGGCGACGCGTGCCACCCTCGGCGCGGACGCCGCGGACGCGGTCGCCCCTGCGCACGCGGCGGCGCGATGAACACCCGTCTCGAGGACAGCGCCCTGGTCCTGCCGGGGCTCCTGCTCGTCGCCTTCGCCTTCCTGCTGCCGATCGCGCAGATGATCGGCCTCTCGGTCCAGGGCGAGACCGGGCCGACGCTCGCCCACTTCACGCGCTTTCTCGGCGATCCGTACCACCTCGGCGTCCTGTGGCGCACGGTGCGCCTGTCGCTCCTCATCACGCTGATCTGCGTCGCGATAGGCTTTCCCTACGCCTACATCGCCGCGCGGGTCGGGCCGCGCCTCCGGCTGTGGCTGGTGCTCATCGTCGTGCTGCCGCTGATGACGAGCGTCGTCGTGCGCACGTTCGGCTGGATGGTGCTCCTGTCGCGCAACGGCCTCGTCTCCGAGGCGGTGCGCGAGCTGGGGCTCGGGCGGCGGAACTATCAGGTGATGCAGACCGAGGCGGCCATCGTCATCGGCATGGTGCAGGTGCTGCTGCCGTTCATGACCCTCTCGATTCTGGGCGTCATCACGAAGATCGACACGCGCCTCGAGGAGGCCGCGCGCACCATGGGCGCCTCGTTCCTCGGCACGTTGCGCACGGTCGTGCTTCCGCTGGCGATGCCGGGGATCGTGGCGGGATCGCTCCTCGTCTTCACCCTGTCGGCGAGCTCGTTCGTGACGCCGAATCTCCTGGGCGGCGCGCGCATCCAGATGCTCGCCTCGTCGATCTACCGCTCGATGACGCAGACGCTCGACTGGCCGTTCGCCGCCGCGCAGGCCGTCATCCTGTTCGTCGGCGTGTTCCTCGTGCTCATTCCCTACGTGCGCGTCGCGAGCGGGGGTGACCGTGGTTAATCGCGTCCCGTGGTGGCTCGGGGTCCTCGCCGTGCTCTTCCTGGTGCTGACGACGGTCTACCTGCTCGCCCCGCTCGTCGTCGTGGTGGGCGTCTCGGTGTCGGAGAGCCAGTTCGTCGCCTTTCCGCCGACCGGCTTCTCGCTGCGCTGGTACGGGGAGGCGCTGACGTCGGACGCGTTCCTGTCGGCGGCGTGGCTCAGTCTGCGCGTCGCGGTCCTCGTCACCCTGTCGACGGTCGTCGTCGGCGGCATGGCGGCGGTCGCGATCCATCGGCGCAAGCTGCCGGGGGCGAGCGTCATGGAGGCGCTCTTCCTGTCGCCGCTGGTGCTGCCGACGATCATCTACGCGGTCGGCATGCTGATGCTGTGGAGCCAGCTCTTCGGGCCGGTGTCGCTGCTGGCGCTCTGGGTCGGCCACACCGTGATCGCCCTCCCCTACGTGGTGCGCACGACGCTCGCGGTGCTGTCCCGCGCCGATCCGTTCCTGGAGGAGGCGGCGGCGACCATGGGGGCGGGACGCATCGCCCGGCTGCGCCACATCGTGCTGCCGCAGGCGGCGCCGGGGCTCGCGGCGGGCGCCTTCTTCGCCTTCAACATCTCCTTCGACGAGGCCGTGGTGGCGCTCTTCCTGCGCAACCCGAACCTCACCACGCTGCCGGTGCAGATCTACGGCCGGCTGGAGTTCAGCCCTGACCCGTCCGTCGCGGCCGTGTCGACGGTGATGATCGCCATCACCGTCGGACTGATCGTCGTGATCGACCGTGTCATCGGCATCAAGAGCGTCGCCTGAGGATCCAGAATGTCAGACGTCATCCTCACCGGTATCGAGAAGTCGTTCGGCAAGACGAAGGTCCTGCACGGCATCGACCTCACGCTGAAGGCGGGCGAGTTCGTCTCGCTGCTGGGCCCGTCCGGCTGCGGCAAGACCACGTTGCTGCGCACCGTCGCGGGGCTGGAGCGCGTGTCGGCCGGGCGGATCGAGATCGCCGGGCGCAACGTGACGCGCCTCGCGCCGGAGAAGCGGGACATCGCGATGATGTTCCAGTCGTACGCGCTGCTGCCGCACCTGACGGTCACCGAGAACGTTCGCTTTCCGCTGCGCATGCGGGGCATCGGCGCGCCGTCGGAGCAGGCCGAGCGGGTAGCCGAGGCGCTCGCCACGGTGCACCTCGAGGCGCTGGGCGAGCGGCGGCCGCGCGAGCTTTCGGGCGGCCAGCAGCAGCGCGTGGCGCTGGCGCGGGCGATCGTCTCGCGCCCGAAGGTGCTGCTGCTCGACGAGCCGCTGTCGAACCTCGACGCACGGCTGCGCGAGGACATGCAGGTGGAGCTGATCGAGCTGCACCGTCGGCTCGGCCTGACGACGCTGTTCGTGACCCACGACCAGGAGGAGGCGCTCAGCCTCTCGGACCGCGTGGTGCTGATGAACGCGGGGCGGATCGAGCAGCAAGGGACGCCGACGGCGATCTACGGCAGCCCGGCGACGCCCTACGCCTCCACCTTCCTCGGCGGCGCCAACCTTCTGGAGGCCGTGGTGGAGGTGGGCGGCGCGGGCCCGGTCGCCGTGGCGGCGCAGGGGCGCGTGCCGCTCGCCCCCGACGAGACGGCGCGCGGGCCGGTGACGCTGGCGCTGCGGCAGGAGGACCTCGCGTTCGCAGGGGACGGCCTCGCCGGGGAGGTGCGCGCGAAGGTCTACCTCGGCGCGCGCTCGCGCTACGTCGTGGCGCTCGGCGAGACGGAGGTGCGCGTCGTGGCCGGCAGCGAGGCCGCCGAGCCCGGCCAGCCGGTCCGCCTCGCCATCGATCCGGCGCGCGTCATCGTCATGCCGAAGGGGGAATGAGCGCCCGCGCCGGACCGCGTCACGCGGCGACCCGGCCCGGTCGGTCCGGGCGTCATCCGCCGGTGAGGTCCGAGCCGATGCGCAGGATCTCGTGGACGAGGAGGTCGAGGTCCGCGGTGCGGGTCCGGTGGTTGGCGATGGCGACGCGCAGGCAGTGTTCGCCGTTGACCGTGGTGTCGGACAGCGCGGCGATCCCCTCCTCCTGCAGGCGCAGCATGATCTCCGTGTTGAGCGCGCGCACGGCGTCGGCATCCATCGGGCGCGGCCGGTAGCGGAAGCAGACGATGTTGACGGTGACCGGCGCGAGGCGCTCCAGGGCCGGCTCCTCGTCGATCAGCGCGGCGAGGTGCCGGGCCTGGGCGATGTTCTGGTCGATCAGGCGGCCGAAGGCGTCCGTGCCGTGCTCGCGCAGTGCCATCCAGATTTTCAGCGCGCGGAAGCCGCGGGTGGTCTGCAGGCCGAACTCGTAGAGCCAGTCGCCCGCGGCGAGCCCGCGGGAGGTGGATTGCAGGTACTCCGGCGTCACGGCGAAGGTGCCGCGGTGGGCGCCGGCGTCGCGGATCAGCGCGCAGCCGGCCTCGAACGGGGCGTGCAACCACTTGTGCGGGTCGAGCGCCACGGAGTCGGCCCGCTCGAGGCCGGCAACGAGGTGGTGGTGCTCCGGCGACAGGGCGAGGAGCGCGCCGATGCAGCCGTCGACGTGGAACCAGAGGCCTTCCCCGGCGGCGACGTCGGCGAGCGCGTCGAGGTCGTCGATCGCGCCGGTGTTGACGGTGCCGGCGGTGGCGATGATGCAGGCCGGCGCCATGCCGGCGGCGCGGTCCTCGGCGATCGCCTCCCGCAGCGCGGCGATGTCGATCCGCAGGTGCCTGTCGGTGGGGATGCGCCGCAGGGCCTGGTTGCCGAGGCCCAGCACCTCGACGGCCTTGCGATGGCAGGCGTGGAGCTGGTCGGACCCGTAGTAGCGGAGCGGCGCGGCGAGGGCGGCGACGCCGCGCTCGCGCACGTCCGGACCGGCCTTGGCGTTGCGGGCGACGGCGAGGCCGATGAGGTTCGCCATCGATCCGCCGCTCACAAGCGTGCCGCTCGCCCCGGCCGGAAATCCGACGATCTCCTTCAGCCAGTCGACCACCTGCCGGTCCATCAGCGCGGCGGCGTGGTTGCCGCCGCCGAGGTTGGAGCCGTCGACCGCCGCCAGGAACTCGCCGAGCGCGCCGGTGTAGTTTCCGGCACCCATGTACCAGGCCCAGAAGCGAGGATGGGTGTTGCCCATCGGGTAGGCCGTCACGTTGTCGAGGACGTCCTGATAGACCTCGGCGAGCGGGGTGGGCGTGCGCGGCACCGGCGCGGTGAGCGCCTCGCGCACCGCACCCGGCACCTCGCGCCAGACGGGGCGGTCGCGCACCGTGCTGAGGCGATCGACCGCGTCGTCGACGATGCGGTGCGACAGCGCCCGCACCTGCGACCAGTCGCGCGGGTCGAGTGTCGCCTCGGAAAGGGCGATCTTCGCGTCGGTGTCCATGGGTCCGCTCCGTTGGTGGCATCCGGGCGCGATGGCGTCCCGGATGGAGGGCGCCCCGCGGGGCGCCGGGTTCGCTGGCGTCAGACGGCCATCTGGGCGCCCGCGGTGGAGCGCGAGATGGCGATCTCCTCCTCCGACATCTCCTCCTCGATGCCTTCGAAGAGCGGCGTCGAGAGGTAGCGCTCGCCGGTGTCGGGCAGCATGCAGAGGATCACCGAGCCCTCCGGCGCGGTCTCGGCGATCTTGTGCCCCACGGCGAAGGTCGCGCCGCCGGAGATGCCGGTGAAGATGCCCTCCTTCTGCGCCAGGAGACGCGCCCACTTGATGGCCTCGGGACCGGCGATCGGCATCACCTCGTCGTAGAGGTGGCCGTCGATCGCCTCCTGCAGGACGTAGGGGATGAAATCGGGGGTCCAGCCCTGGATCGGGTGCGGCTCGAACGCCGGGTGGCTGACGGCCGGGGCATGCTCGGCGTCGCGCTGCTGACCGGTGCCGCTGCCGACGAGCTGGGCGTTGGCGGGCTCGGAGAGGACGATGCGCGTCTCCGGCCGCTCGCGGCGCAGGACGCGGCTCACGCCGGTCACCGTGCCGCCGGTCCCGTAGCCGGTAACGAACCAGTCGAGACGCCCGCCGGCGAAGTCGTTGACGATCTCGCGGCCGGTCGTCGCCTCGTGGATGGCGGCGTTCGCCTCGGTCTCGAACTGGTGGGCAAGGAACCAGCCGTGCTCCCTGGCGAGCTCGACGGCCTTGCGGTACATGCCGAAGCCCTTCTCCGCACGCGGCGTGAGGATGACCTTGGCGCCGAGCATGCGCATCAGCTTGCGCCGCTCCACCGAGAAGCTGTCGGCCATGGTGACGACGAGCGGGTAGCCCTTCTGTGCGCACACCATGGCGAGGCCGATCCCGGTGTTGCCGCTGGTCGCCTCGACCACGGTCTGGCCGGGCTTCAGGGCACCGCTCTTCTCGGCCGCCTCGATGATGGCGATCGCCAGGCGGTCCTTCACCGAGCTCGCCGGGTTGAAGAACTCCGCCTTGACGTACAGCGTCGCGCCACCGGCGGTGAGGTTGTTGATGCGGATCGTCGGCGTGTCGCCGATGGTGTCGAGGATGCTGTCGAACAGCCGCCCCCGCCCGCTCGTCGTCCTCAATCCCATTTCCGTCGGCATAGGTTTGACCTCCCTAAAGTCATGTTGCCACCCCCGATCTTATGCCCGGTGACCAATCGGGATCGACCATACCGTCGTATCGAAGACGGAACGTGGTGAGGGGCGTGGAACGAAGCGTGGAAAATTCGCGCATCGAGGATCGCCCTCGCGGGGCGACGGACGCGGTCGCCGGGTGCCGTCAGGCGCGGTTGGCGGCGGCTCTCAGGGCCTCGACGGTGGCGCCGAGGGCGCGGTCGGCCGGCTCCAGCCGGCGCAGCGCGTGGGCGTGTTGCAGGGCGCGCGCCGGGTCGGTCTCGGCGAAACGGGCGACAAGCTCGCGCAGCGCCGCGCGCAGGACGAGGTCGGTCTCGTCGGACACCGCGATGCGCCAGGCCTCGAAATCGGGGCAGTCGCCGAGGCTGAGGTCCTCGAGGAAGCCGCCGCGGTAGAGCGCGACGATCTCCTCGATCCGGTCGTCCGCCATCTCGCGCACGGCGTCGGGATGGAGACCGGCAACGCGCCGGTAGTCGACGTCGACGGCGCCGGTGTCGAGGTGGATCGTGTCCCGCTCGGCGACGAGGTCGGCGGGGCCCGCGGCGATGATGCGGCGGATCTTGGAGAGGCTCCAGCGCAGGGCGCCGCGCGGATCGTCCGGCCGCTCCCACAGCATCTCGCACAGCCGCTCGCGCCGCTGCGGCTTGCCCGTCACGGCGAGGTAGGCGAGGAGTGCCAGCGTCTTGCGCGAGCGGGGCAGCGCGACGGCCCCCGCCTCGCCGCGGACCCGGAAGGCGCCAAGCGTCTCCAGCGCGAAGCGTTCCCTCGGCGCCGGATCGGTGCCGGCGGGCGGGATCCTCGCGGTCGCGGTCGGGAGGGCGGGCCGCGGCGAGGCCGGGCGGTCCACGTCGGACGTCGCCCCGAAGCCGAGATCGGCGAGGCTGGCGGCGACCTGTGCCCGGAGCGGCGGGTCGGCGATGGGCAGGCCGTCGAAGAAGAGCTCGGCGGTGACGTCCGGTTTGCGCTCGCGGGCGACGCTCGCCCAGTGCAGCGCGTTCGGCCGGTCGTCCGACAGGTGGTGCGCGACGGCGGCGATGAGGTCGATGATGACGTGCGCGCGGGGGGTGCGCGCGGCGGCGCCGGCCCAGTCCGCTGCCGCCACGTAGTCGCCGCGGGAGATGCCGGCGAGCGCCTTCACACCGCGCATCCCGTAGAGGAGCGGGTCGAGGGGGCTGAGGCGCATCGCCTGGTCGGCGCCCTCCGTGCCGAAGAGCGAGCGCCCGCTCAGCGTGTCGATCAGGGCGCGGGTGTAGATCCCCTGCGCGTAGTTGGGATTGATGGAGACGGCTCGCTCCAGCCACGTCACCGCTCCGTCGAGGTCCTTCTGCAGCCAGAGGCTCCGGCCGAGCACGAAGTTGGCGAAGGGGTCCATCGGGTCGAGGGAGATGCCGGTCTCCGCCTGGCGGTGCGCCGCCTCGATCGCTCCGCGCCGGTCGGAGACGTAGCCCATGAAGGCGTTCTGGAACGTCGCGAAGGAGAGGCCGGCGTGGGCGCGGGCGAAGGTCGGCTGCAGTTCGACCGCGCGGCGGAAGTAGGCTTCCGCGGCGGCGTTGTCGACGGCGGTGTACTGGTGCACCGACTTGAGGCCGAGGTGGAAGAGCTGCCAGGCGTCGAGATCCTCCGGCGCGCGCGCCAGGGCGCGGCGGGCCTCGTGGAGCGGGAGGTCGGTGTCGATCGCGCCGGTGACGCCGGCGACGATCTCGGCCCGGAGCTGCATCAGGTCGTCGATCCGGCCGCTGAACCGGTCTGCCCAGACGATGCCGCCGGTGGCGCAGTCGGCGAGCGTCGCGCCGATGGTGATCGACGGCCCGAACACCTCGACGATGCCGGTGACGGCGTAGCCGACGCCGAGGGCGCGGCCGATCTCGCGCATGTCCCGGTCGCCATGGAACTGGAACGACGAGTTTCGGGCGATCACGAGGAGCCAGCGCAGCCGCGACAGGGCGACGAGCACCTCGTGCGGGATCGCCTCCTCGAGGCCGGGGTAGCGGTCGGATTCGCCGAGCCGCGCGAACGGGAGCACGGCGATCGACGGACCGTCCTGCTGTGGCGCGGGCGCCTCGTCGGCCGCCGCTCCGACCGGAAGGCGCAGCCGGAAGCCCTGGCCGCGGACGGTCTCGATCACGCTCTGCCGGCCGGCGTCGTCACCGAGCGCCTGCCGAGCGGCCTTGATGGCGGCGGCGAGGGCGGCGTCGGTGGCCGTCCCGTCGCGGCACAGCTCGGCCAGCATGCGCTCGCGGGTGATCACCTCGCCGGGGTTGCGGGCGAACAGGGTGAGGAGGTCCAGAACCTGGGGTTCGACGCTGACGTCCTCCCCCGCGTGGCGCAGCCGTGCGGAGCCCACATCGAGGAGGAAGTCGCCGAACTTGAACTCCAACACCCATCTCCGAGCGGGAGGACCGAAGCCCAGAATCGAAACAGCATACCACACGTGCGCCCGATGCCAGCTTCAATCGCCGGTGCCAGTGGCCGGTCCGGGCGCCGGTCACAATGTGGGGCTGCGATCCGCCGGCGGAGGGCCAACACCGAAATGTGACGCGCGGCCGACGGGAGGCGCCGGGCAACAGGGCCGCCGGGACCCCGGCGACGGGGTGGCCGGGGCGGTTGGCGGGAGCGCGATCGACAGGCGCTGGCGCCGGCCGAACACCGCCGATCGCTGAGGACCGTCGTCGGGACCGCCGACATCCTTTCGGTGGCGTGCGTCCGGCCCCGGGCGAGGCGCCCGGCGAGGGCGTGCGCGTCCATAAGCCGAGCCGGGCATTAAACGCAGGGTCAGGACACCATGCCGCGCCTCGACCGTTCCGGACCGGTGCCGGACGCGTCGAAACCGGGGCCGCCGTTCGTGTCGGCGAACGGGGCGCCGGGCCGTGCTCCCTCCGGATCCGGACGCGATTCGGGGGTGTTGGCGCGAGGGTGCCGGCACCGCCTCGCGCATGTCGTCGCGTCCAGTGGGTGGTCGTTCATTTAAACGAACCATTTCCAAATAGCGCGCAATGCATTAATCCGTTGGCGAATGAAACTTCGTTACCGTTCCGTGCCTTAGGGCTTGGAAGCCCGTCGCCACCGGAGCGTCGGACTTCCGCCACGGGAGCGGCGCATCCTTAGATTCACCCCGCGACGGCGCGGGGGAGGAGTTCGAATTGGGCGCTCTTCTGGCCGCGTCGCGCGGCATCGACCGGATCACCGCTGCCATCGGGCGCGTGATCGCCTGGCTGATCCTTCTCGCCGTCATCGTGAGCGCCGCGAACGCCATCGTGCGCAAGGCCTTCGACATCTCGTCCAACGCCTGGCTGGAACTGCAGTGGTACCTGTTCGGCGCCGTGTTCATGCTGGTCGCCGCCTGGGCGCTGCAGCGCAACGAGCACGTGCGGATCGACGTCGTCACGCAGCGCCTCTCGCCGATGACGCGGGCGTGGATCGACCTCGTCTGCCACATCCTGTTCCTGATGCCGTTCGCGATCCTGATGACGTGGCTGTCGTGGCCGTTCTTCTGGCGCTCCTACTTCAGCGGCGAGGCCTCGATGAACGCCGGCGGGCTCATCCTCTGGCCGGCCAAGGGGCTCATCCTGCTGGGTTTCGCGCTCTTCGTGGTGCAGGGCGTCTCGGAGATCATCAAGCGCCTCGCCGAGGTGACGGGGCACATACCGCTGCGGGACGCGCACCCGCCGCGCGACCTCCCGCCGACGGCGGCGGAGGAGGCGCGCCTCGCCGAGGACGCCCACCGGGTCGGGATCCGCTAGATGCTCGACCTCATCGCGCATAACCTCGCCCCCATCATGTTCATCTCGGTGATGGGGCTGCTGCTTCTCGGCTACCCCGTCGCCCTGACGCTTGCCGCGGGCGGCCTGTTCTACTTCGTCGTCGGCGTCGGCCTGTCCGAGATCGCGCCGTCGCAGATCAACCTCTTCTGGCCGCTCCTCAACGCCCAGCCCGAGCGCGTCTTCGGCATCATGTCGAACGACACGCTGCTCGCGATCCCGTTCTTCACCTTCATGGGGTTGATCCTGGAGCGGTCGCGGATGGCCGAGGACCTCCTCGACACCATCGGCCAGCTGTTCGGCCCGATCCGCGGCGGTCTCGCCTACGCGGTCCTGATCGTCGGCGCGCTGCTGGCGGCGACGACCGGCGTGGTCGCCGCGTCGGTGATCGCGATGGGCCTCATCTCGCTGCCGATCATGCAGCGCTACGGCTACTCCCAGTCGGTGGCGACGGGCTCGATCACCGCGGCCGGCACGCTGGCGCAGATCGTCCCGCCGTCGCTCGTCCTCATCGTGATGGCCGACCAGCTCGGGGTGTCGGTCGGCGACATGTATCTCGGCGCGCTGTGGCCGGCGCTGGTGATCGTGGGCCTCTACTGCGCCTACATCTTCGTGCTGACGCTCGTGCGGCCGTCGCTGGTCCCGGCGCTCCCGGTGGAGGACCGCACGCTCGGCAAGGGGATCCTCTCGCTCGTCGTCCTCCTCGCGATCGCCGTCGGGCTCTACTTCGTCACCCGCCACACGATCTACGCGCACATGGTCTCGGCGACCGCCGTCGTGGCGTCGGCGGCGACGGCCGTCATCGTCGCCTACCTGGCGGCGGTCGTGAACGGCGTCTTCAAGCTGAAGATCCTGTCCTATCTCGCCGAGCGGGTCGTCATCGTGCTGATCCCGCCGCTGGCGCTCATCTTCCTGGTGCTCGGCACGATCTTCCTCGGCATCGCGACGCCGACGGAAGGCGGCGCGATGGGCGCGGTCGGCGCGCTGGTCCTAGCGTTCGCGAAGCGCCGGCTCGATTTCGCCACGCTCCGCTCGGCGGTGGAGGCGACGGCGACGCTGTCGGCCTTCGTGATGTTCATCCTGGTCGGCGCGCGCGTCTTCAGCCTCACCTTCTACGGGGTGAACGGCAACATCTGGCTGGAGGAGCTGCTGCTGGCGCTCCCGGGTGGACAGACGGGCTTCCTCGTCACCGTCACGGTGGTGATCTTCATCCTCGGCTGCTTCCTCGACTTCTTCGAGATCGCGTTCATCCTGGTGCCGCTGCTGGCGCCGGTGGCGGCGAAGCTGGGGATCGACCTCGTCTGGTTCGGCGTCATCCTCGGCATCAACCTGCAGACCTCGTTCCTGACGCCGCCGTTCGGCTTCTCGCTGTTCTACCTGCGGTCCGTCGCCTCCTCGCAGGACACGACCGACCCGGTGACCGGCCGCACGCTGGCCGCGATCCGCACGGCCTCGATCTACCGCGGCGTCCTGCCCTTCATCGTGATCCAGTTCCTGATGATCCTGCTGGTGATCATGGTGCCGTCGCTGGTGCAGCACGCGACGCGCCGTCCGGCCCCGCCGGCGCCTGTGACGACGCCTTCCACGGGCGGCACGACCGCCCCGGCGAACGGCGCGCCAGGGCTCGGGCTGCCGCCGCTCTTCGGCGCCCCCCAGTCGGGCGCGTCGGCGCCCGCGTCGACGGCGCCGGGAACGAGCGCACCGTCGATGGGCCTTCCGCCGATCACGTTCGGCGGCGGCGGCTCTAACGCCCCGGCAGCGGCCCCTGCTTCGCCCACCCCCGCGGCCCCGCAACTCGGCCTGCCGCCGCTCTTCGGACCGTCCGGCGGGGCCGCCCCGTCCGGCGGCAATGCCCAGCCGGCGGCTCCGGCGACTCCCGCGCCCTCGGGACAGGCGCCGTCCGGACAGGCTCCGGCCCAGGGCGGGGCGCAGTCGCTCGGCCTGCCGCCGCTCAACTTCGGCACCGGCTCGCCCGCACCGGCGCAGCCCGCCGCGCCGGCCGCGCCGCAGCCGCCGGCCCCGTCCACCGGACAGAACACCGGCGGCACTCCGAGTCCCGCGCAAGCGCCACAGCTCGGCCTGCCGCCCATCAATTTCGGAGCCCCTTCGGGGTCAACCGAACGTCCCTAAATCTCAAAGGAGGATCCCATGGATCGGCGTAAGTTCCTTACTGGCGCGGGTGCCGGCGCGGCCGGCGTCACCCTCGCCGCTCCCGCCATCGCCCAGTCGGCGCCGCAGGTGCGCTGGCGGTGCACCTCGTCGTTCCCGAAGTCGCTCGACACCATCTACGGCGGTGCCGAGGACGTCGCGAAGTACGTGCGCGAGGCGACCGACGGCGCGTTCGACATCCAGGTCTACGCCGCCGGCGAGATCGTTCCGGGCCTGCAGGCCGCGGACGCCGTCTCCAGCGGCACCGTCGAGATGTGCCACACGGCGGCGTACTACTACGTCGGCAAGAGCCCGACCTGGGCGCTCGGCGCGGTGGTGCCGTTCGGCCTCAACGCGCGCGGCATGTTCGCCTGGCTCTACTACGGCGGCGGCATCGACCTTCTGAACGAGTTCTACAACACGCAGGGCCTGCACTACCTGCCGACCGGCAACACCGGCGCGCAGATGGGCGGCTGGTTCAGCAAGGAGATCAACTCCGTCGCGGACCTGAACGGCCTGAAGATGCGCATCGCCGGCCTCGCCGGGCGTGTCATGGAGAAGCTCGGCGTCGTGCCGCAGCAGATCGCGGGCGGCGACATCTACCCGGCGCTCGAGCGCGGCACGATCGACGCGGCGGAGTGGATCGGCCCCTACGACGACGAGAAGCTCGGCTTCTACCAGGTGGCGCCGTACTACTACTATCCCGGCTGGTGGGAGGGAAACCTCGTCCTCAACTCGTTCGTCAACACCGAGAGCTGGAACCAGCTTCCGGACATCTACAAGAGCCTGCTCGAGACCGCCTGCCGCGCGGCGACGATCGAGATGCTCGCCGAGTACGACTTCAAGAACCCGCAGGCGCTGCAGCGTCTGGTGCAGCAGGGTGCGCAGCCGCGTCCGTTCCCGCAGGACGTGATGCAGGCCACCTTTGCCGCCTCCCAGGAGGTCTATGCGGAGATCAACGCGAACGACCCGGCGTTCAAGAAGATCTACGACTCGATGATGGGCTTCCAGGCGCAGACCTACCTCTGGCAGCAGGTGTCCGAGTACACGTTCGACACCTTCATGATGATCAAGCAGCGCGAAGGCGCGCTCGCCGGCCAGAAGTGAGCCGTCGGGCGGGGGCTCAGCGCCCCCCGCCCCACCCCTGCCGCCCGCGCGCGTCCGGGCGCGGCGCATGGCGGCCGGACCTGCTGCCCTCCCCTCCACGATTGTGATCGCCTGTAGGCGGAACTTATCGTTCCGGACGACGTCTCGTATCCGACGCCGGCCCGAAGGCCGGGGTGCATTGCGCGCGTCGGTCGCGTAGTGTCGCGCGGACAAGGGCGCCGCGTCGCCCGCAAAATAAGCAGGCCTTATATGGCGGCAGATGGCGTAACGGTCCTCGTCGGAACCACGAAGGGCACCTTCCTCGTTGCCGGCGACGAACATCGCGAGGGGTGGACCGTCCACGGGCCCTACTGCGACGGGTGGAGCATCAATCACGTCGTCGGCGATCCGGCCACCGGGACGATCTGGGCCGGCGGCGGCGGGGACTTCCACGGGGCCGGCGTCTGGCGCTCGACCGACGGGGGCAAGTCGTGGACCCTCGCCCGCCTCACCAAGGGCATGATGGACGACTGGGCGGCGAACGACCCGTCGTTCGCCGAGATGATCGGCTGGACCGCCGAGCCCCTCCCCTACGGCGACAGCTTCTCGCAGATCTGGAGCCTGTGCTTCGCCAACGGGACGCTCTACGCCGGGACCAAGCCCGCCGAGCTTCTGACCAGCGGCGACGGCGGCGAGACGTGGCGGAAGGTGGAGGGCCTCGCCAACCATCCGTCCCGCGAGAGCTGGTCACCCGGCGGCGCCGGACTGGTCCTCCACACCATCGTGCCGCATCCGACCGACCCGGGGACGATGTGGATCGGCATCTCCGCGGCCGGCGTCTTCGCCACGGAGGACGGCGGCGCCACCTGGGAGCGGCGCAACCGCCTCTCCAACGCACAGGGCGCCTCGACGCATACCCACCCGGCCGGCCCGCGCGACGGCGAGACCGGCCACTGCGTCCACAACATGGTGCGCGCGTCGGGCGATGCGGACGTCCTCTACCAGCAGAACCACTGCGGCGTCTGGCGATCGGGCGACGGCGGCCGGAGCTGGGACGACATCACCGACGGCCTCCCCTCGACGTTCGGCTTCCCGATCCGGGTCCACCCGCGCGACGCCGACACGATCTGGACCATCCCGCTGAACGGCGACATGGCCGGCCGCTTCCCGCCGGACGCCGCGGCTGCGGTCTGGCGCTCGCGCGACGGCGGCCGGACCTGGCAGGGCATGCGCGAGGGGCTGCCGCAGACGTCCTGCTACTTCACCGTCCTGCGGCAGGCGATGGCGGGAGACCGGCGCGAGCCCGCGGGCGTCTACTTCGGCACCAACAGCGGTTCGGTCTTCTTCAGCGGCGACGCCGGCGAGAGCTGGAGCGAGGTCGCCCGTCACCTGCCGACGATCCTCTCCGTCGAGGTGCTCGACCGCGCGGTCTGACCACCGCCCGGGTGTGCCTCCGCGGGCCGGCCACGGACGGCACGGCCCTCCCCTCTCCGGCCGTCAAGACAGCCGGCAATCGCGTTATTCCGTCGCCGATCCGCACTTGCGGGATTCTGAGGGACCGCTGCAAAAAGCCGGGACGATTTAAGCGGGCATTAAGGATAATGTCCGATGATGCATCTGAGTCCAACTCCGACGCCCACCTGCCACCCCAGTTCGGACGGAGCTTCCTGCGGTGTCATCAAGCTTTGCGTCGACAGGCCACAGACTCGAACGTCCACGTTCTTCGGACCCTCAATGAACACCCGATACAGATTTTGCGCCTCGCCCGAAGCCCCGCTAATCGGAGCGGGATGGCCGAACATGCGAGACGCCGGATGAGGGACCATACCGACCTCCTCACGATGAACGAGCGGAGCCTCGCGCAGCAGTCCGCGGTGCGCAAGGCGACGTTCTCTCCTTCCGAGACCAAGTCGCTCCGGCCGTTCTCGATCTGGGAAATCTCCACCTTCATGTTCGATATCGCGGCGGACACGCTGCGCAAGAAGCTGGCCGACGACCCCTCCCTCCCCCAGGGCCACGTCGAGGACGACGGGCGCCAGCGCTGGTTCACGCTCGACGAGATCAACGAGCTTCGCCGCCGGGTCCGCCTGCGCGGCAAGTCGCTGCTGCCGGAGCGGCCTGGCGGCCGGGCGATGCGCGTCGCGGTCTCCAACTTCAAGGGCGGCGTCGGCAAGACGGTGGTCGCGCAGCACTTCGCCAATGCTGCCGCGCTCGACGGCTACCGCGTCCTCGTCATCGACTTCGACCCGCAGGCGACGCTCACCCACTCCATGGGTCTCACCGAAGTGAAGGAGTGGAACACGGTCTGGGGCATCATGTGCCGCGACCTCTGCCGCGAGGCGGACCGGATCGCGGCGAGCTTCGATGACCCCGACGACTGCCCCTACCCCGCCTCGGACGAACTGCCGGAGTCGGTGCAGTCGATCGGCGCGCAGCGGTTCCAGGACTTCATCCAGAAGACCTGCTGGCCGACCATCGACATCATCCCGTCCTGCGCCAACGCGGCGTTCGTGGAGTTCGCCAGCGCGCAGTACCGCTCGCTGCACAAGGCGTGGTCGTTCTTCGGCTGCGTCGCGCGCTATCTCGACGAGCTGCCGGACGACCAGTACGACCTCATCATCTTCGACTGCCCGCCGGCGATCGGCTACCAGTCGCTGAACGCGGCGTTCGCGGCGGACATCCTCTACATCCCCTCCGGTCCCGGCTACTGGGAGTACGATTCCACGACGAGCTACCTCGGCCAGCTCGGCGACGCGCTCGCCGACATCGCCGAGGGCTACGCGACCTTGGCCGAGGACGCCGGCATCGCGCTGCCGAAGCGGTTCGCGGACGTCCGTCTGCTGATGACGCGCTACGAGTCGTCCAATCCGCTGCACTCGGCGATGATGGGCGCGTTCCGCAACGTCTTCGGGGCGGACGTGTGCGCCAACCCGATCGAGATGACACGGGCGGTGGAGCAGTCCGGCCGGTTCCAGATGTCGGTCTACGAGCAGGACTATCGCAACATGACGCGTGATACGTGGAAGCGCGCACGGCAGAGTTTCGACCGCGCTTACGCGGAACTGCGTGAGACGGTGTTGACGGCCTGGCGCGCCGAAGCGAGCAGCAACCGGAAGGGGTGAGACCCATGCGAAGCGGCAACAAGTTCGGGTTCGGACCGCTGGAAGAGGTGACCACCACGAAGCGCGAACGCTCCGTCGGGCCGATGGGCGCGGCCGTCCGCGAGGCGGCCGAGAGCCTGCAGGAGACCACCGAGGCGAAGATCGAGCAACGCCGCAGGAACGCCGAGGACGCCAAGTCCTGGCGCTCCGCGCAGGTCGAGGGCCGGGTGCTGGTGACGCTCCCGCTCGGCGACATCGAGACGACGGACCTGCCGCGCGACCGCCTCGACCTCGACGCGGTCGCCGGGTCGGACGAGATGGAGGAGCTGAAGTCCTCCATCCGGGCCCGCGGCCAGAAGGAGCCCGTCGCGGTCTACCTCGACGACGCGGGGCGTTACCAGCTGAAGCAGGGATGGCGGCGCCTGACCGCGCTGCGACAGCTTTTCGCCGAGACGGGCGACCCGTCCTTCGAGCAGATCGTCGCGCGGGTGGAGCCGGGCGAGGCGGGCGCGGCCGCCAACCGGGTGACGCGCTACATCGACATGGTCGAGGAGAACGTGATCCGTGAGGATCTGACCTTCGCCGAGATGGCGCAGGTGGCGATCGCGGCTGCGGCCGACCCGATGGTCGACGGCGACGACGCCGAGGCGATGGTCGGCCGGCTCTACGGCTCGCTCCACAAGATGAAGCGGTCCTACATCCGCAGCTTCGTCTTTCTGCTGACGGAGCTGAAGGGGTCGCTGAAGTGGCCGAAGGAGCTGAGCCGTAACGTCGGCGTCGACCTCGCGCGGATCGTCAAGGCGCAGCCTGAGCGTCTCGACGGTCTGCAGACGGCGCTCGCCGCGTGCGCCACGCCGGACGAGCAGGGGGCCGCGATCGCCGCCATCCTGTCTTCCGGCGAAAGCGAGCGGAGCCCGCGCAAGGCGGCGCCCGCGACCCGGCGCGACAAGGTGGAGTTCCGTGTCGGCGCCATGAGGATCACCGCCCGCGACGGCGAATGTCGCATCGTCA
This sequence comes from Acuticoccus sediminis, assembly GCF_003258595.1. Lineage (NCBI taxonomy): Bacteria > Pseudomonadati > Pseudomonadota > Alphaproteobacteria > Hyphomicrobiales > Amorphaceae > Acuticoccus > Acuticoccus sediminis. Next base: position 32,370 of record NZ_QHHQ01000009.1, on the reverse strand, counting down.
CCGACTGGGACTTCACCGACGTCCCCCGCGAGACGCTCGAGCGCGCGATCCAGCGCTTCGAGGATGAACTCGGCCTCGCCATCCCAAAATCCAGCGCGGCGTAACCCACGGGTTACCGGCAGCGGTCGGCCCTTCGGCCGAAAGCACAGAGCGGCCCGGGTAACCCGTGGGTTACCCGGGCCAGCGCCTTCGAAACGCATCGAAATCACTCCGACCGATCAGTCCGTTTTCGGGAAATACGCCCCTTACGGTAATCCATTACCATATCGGTAAATGAAGACGCCTTCGAAAGACGGTCATTCCAGATGTGCGGAAGGAACCCCGACTGCCGCATCCGGGTCCGATTCCGGTCAGAGCCGGGGTGGGGAGGGCGACCCGGCGCATCACGACGTGACGGTAACCCCTTTCGCGACGACACCGGCCACACCTCTCGTCTGACCCGACCGATCGGCGAACGCGAGCACACATCCGAAACCCGTGCATTGCGCATCCGGGCGGGACCGCACTAGAGGGTGGATGCATGGACTACGACCGTGCCCACCTCGAAACAGCGTTCAAGTCCAAGTCGCGCCTGAAGTTCCTGTACTTCTGGGGGCACCAGCCCGCGAGGGACGGGCAGCTCACCACCGCCTGCTTCAGCCAGTGGTGGCCCGCCGCCTTCGAGGTGGACGGCATCCGCTATCCGACCGCCGAGCACTGGATGATGGCCGAAAAGGCGCGCCTCTTCGGTGACGAGCCGGCGGTGCGGCAGATCCACATGGCCGCAAGCCCGAAGCAGGCGAAGCAGATCGGGCGGGACGTGCGCGGCTTCGATCAGGCGACCTGGGACCGGGAGAAGCGCCGTATCGTGACGGAGGGCGGCCTCGCGAAGTTTTCGCAGAACCCGGCGCTCGGGACGTTCCTCCTGTCCACCGGCGACAGGGTTCTCGTCGAGGCGAGCCCGGTGGACCGGGTGTGGGGGATCGGCCTTGCGGCGGACGACAAGCGGGCGGCCAACCCGCTCCAGTGGCGCGGCGAAAACCTCCTCGGCTTCGCCCTCATGTGTGTGCGCGACCGTCTCCGGGGCTGACGGCCCGCGTCGGGGCTCAGAGCTCACGGCGGCTCCGACGCGCACGGCGCGTGACCGGACCGGTGTCACCCGACACCGCCGACCGGAACCAGCCTCTCGCGCGCAGTCCGGGCTCGGTCCAGGTGCCCGGCAGGGCAGGGGGCCTACGTCCCCATCCGGCGGCGGCGCATGGCGAGGAGGTCGGCCGCGAGATCGATCTTGCCGGACGCCACCATCCGGACGAAGGCACGCAGGTATCCACCGGGATTGCGGATGCGACTGTCGCCGCCGCGATTGAGGTCGTCCTCGTAGAGCTGCGTCACGTAGATCACCGCGACGGCTGCCCGCAGCGGCCCGATCGAGGCAACTGCCTCCGTCCACACCGTCTCGTTGGCGCCCAGCATGGGCCGCAGGAACGCGCCGAGGGCGACCACCTCCGATGGCGTTCGCGCCGGGCGGCCGTACGCCATCGTGGCGGGGCAGGCCTCGCGGATCGCGGCGGGGACCAGATCCGCAGCGAGGCCGCCGACCGGCTCGGCCTGTGCGGCGGCCCCCGGGGAGGGGCGAACGCGGCCGCCCGGCTCCGTTCGTCCCGCCGCCGTCATCGTCTCGCGGACTTCGTGCTCCTGCACTTCGTGCTCCTGCACTTCGTGCTCCTGCACTTCGTGCTCCGGGGGCTCGTCCTGCGAGCCGGATGAACCCGCAGATGCGGAGCGGCCGCCGTCCGGCACGGCTTCGCCGCCTTCATCCTTTCGAAAGCCGCTGTAACAAGTTTCACTAGAAGAATCGTTGTTGTCTTTATTGTGCCGGCACGTGGTGCCGCCATTGCCGGCATGAAAGAACGAACGTTCGACGGTGCAGCGAAGCGTCGACCAGGCGTCCAGCAGGCCAACGGGCGGCATCGCGGTGCCGCGCCTCGGGGTCCGGGCGAGGAGGGCGTCGTACTCCTGCTCCATTTCCGGCCGCCACATCTGCGGGTAGGTTTCGCGGAGCGCGTCGATCGCCTCCTCGGTGGCCCGCCGGGCGATGGTGATCTCGTCGAACGCGCGCTTGATCCGTTGCCGTTCGGCCTTCAGCTCGGCCACCCGCCCGGCCCAGCTCTCGCGCTGTGCATAAAGCGGGGTGAGGTCGAAGCCGAACGCGTCCACCGTCGTCCCGGCGGCATCGCGCACGGCATAGCGCTTCCCGTTGGGCGAGTCCTTGGGGACGATGAGGCCGAGGTCCGTCAGGGCGCGGAAGGCGACGCGCAGCGCCCGTTCGGACAACCCGGTCCGCAGGATGAGATGCTCGTTGGACGGCCACACCAGCAGCCTCTCCCACGGCTGCTCGCCCCAGTTGGCGACGAGCTCGCTGAGCACGAGGCGCAGCGTCGGCCGCAGGCCGAGCGCCTCCTGCGCCAGGCGGTAGGCGGCCGAAAGCTCCTTGCGCGTCACAATCCGGCCCGAATCGAGCGCGTGCTGACCGGCGACCAGGGCAGCATGTCTCAGCCGCCGGCCTCCGGAGGATGCAAGCTGCATCTCTCCCTCCAACAGTCAGGCAAAGCGGGAGGGTTCACCGGCGTCGGTGTTGTTGACACGATTCGCGGAGGGAGGCATAAGGGCTGTGCAGTAAGACCCTTCGCCACCACCGTGGTGAAGCCCAAAAGGCCTCGAAGCGCCAACTTCGGGGCCTTTTACTTTGCCGAGTTACATCACATGGTCTCCCGATCCTCTCGGTTGACCGTTTCCATTGCCGCGCTTCCGGCCCTCCGGCACACTCTCGACCCGACCGGACACGCGTGCAGTCTCGCGCGACGGCCCGCATGCGCCACGGCGCCATCGCCCGGTCGCCTCGCCAAAGGCGCCGGTCGTGGAGGCCTTGCGCACCACGGGTCCCATCGTATCGATCCTGCGTCTCCCACGTCTCGGTCGGTTCGCCTCGGGGCCAATTGCGGACAATGGGGAGGATTGCCCGATTCCGTGTCCGGTGTGGAGTCGCCCGACGCCATTTCGATGGCCTAATTCCGAACGGGCGGGGAAAGATCGGGATTACGCCCCACGGAACCGAAAGTCGGGACGATCAGGGATTCCGCCGCAATACGGTACCTTTCATCCTCGGCAAGGCGCCGGATCGGCAGGAATCGCGGGCAGATCCACGATTTCGACGAATCGACTCCATGGTAAACAGCGGCTTTCCGGAATCCATCGCTCTCGACGGATCGGCGGGCTCGTCCCGTAATTTCTCCGCCGCCGCCGGAAAGCCGCTCTTTGCCCTGCGCCCGGCGCATCGGGGGACCACAGGGCCCCCGCGCGCCGAACAGTCCCTCAGAGGGCGGCCTCGGCCTTGGCGGCGAGGCGGGCGCGGATGGTCTCCACCGTGGCCCGGGGCGTCGCGGCAAAGAGGGTCTTCGTGTAGCTGTGCTGCGGATCGGCGAAGATCGCATCGCGCGAGCGGTGCTCCACCACCTCGCCGTAGTACATCACCATGACGTCATCGGCGATGTAGCGCACGACCGAGAGGTCGTGGCTGACGAAGACGTAGGTGAGGCCGAACTCGTCCTGCAGGTCGGCGAGGAGGTTCAGGATCTGCGCCTGCACCGACAGGTCAAGCGCGGACACCGGCTCGTCCAGCACCAGGAGGAGGGGGTTCAGGATCAGCGCACGGGCGATCGCGATACGCTGCCGCTGCCCGCCGGAGAACATGTGCGGGTAGCGGTTGTAGTGCGCATGGGAGAGGCCGACCTTGACCAGCATGTCCATCGCCAGGTCGCGGCACTCCGCGGCGCTCTTGTCGGTGTTGAGCTTCAGCGGCTCGGTGAGGATGTTGCCGACTTTCTGGCGCGGGTTGAGCGAGCCGTAGGGGTTCTGGAACACCATCTGCACCTTGCGCCGCAGCTCCGGCGTGATGCGCCCGGCGGTGATGTCGATCGGCTTGCCGTCGATCAGCAGGGTGCCGGAGGTGGGCGGGTCGATCATCGCGATGATGCGGGCGAGGGTGGACTTGCCGCAGCCGCTTTCGCCGACGATGGCGAGCGTCTTGCCGCGCTCCACCGCGAGGTCGATCCCCTTCAGCGCCCGCACGGTACGCGGCCGGCCGAAGAGGCCGCCGGGAACGTGATAGTCGCGGGTGATGCCGCGGGTCTCGAGGGCCGTTTCGGTCATCGTGCGGCCTCCCCGGCGGTGGGGTCCTTGTAGTCGGCGATGGTCGGGAGCCGCGATCCCGTCGCGTTCTCCGGCAGGGCGGAGAGGAGGGCGCGGGTGTAGGCGTTCTGCGGGCTCTCGAACAGGGACAGGACGTCCGCCTCTTCCATCTTGCGGCCGTTGTACTGGACGATGACGCGGTCGGCGGTCTCCGCCACCACGCCCATGTCGTGGGTGATGAGGATGAGCCCCATGCCCCGCTCCTGCTGCAGGCGCAGGAGGAGGTTGAGGATCTGCTTCTGGATCGTCACGTCGAGCGCGGTCGTCGGCTCGTCGGCGATGAGGAGTTTCGGCTCGCAGGCGATCGCGATGGCGATCATCACGCGCTGGCACTGTCCGCCCGACATCTGGTGCGGGAAGGACTTCAGCCGCGACTTCGGCTCGGGGATGCCGACCGCCTCGAGGAGCTCGATCGCCCGCGCCCGACGCGCCCGGCGCGACAGGCCGAGGTGGGTGGCGAGCACCTCCTCGATCTGGAAGCCGACCGTGAAGCACGGGTTGAGGCTCGCCACCGGCTCCTGGAAGATCATCGAGATGTCCTTGCCGATGATCTCCCGCCGCGCCTTCGGAGTGAGCGCCATGAGGTCGTGACCCTCGAAGCGCATGACGTCGGCGGTGACGGTCGCGGTCGGCGGCAGGAGGCCCATGACCGCCAGCATCGCGACGGACTTGCCGGATCCGGACTCGCCGACGATCGCCAGCACCTCGCCGGTGTCGACCCGGTAGGAGGCGCCGTCGAGCGCCTTGAACGGGCCATTGGAGGTGTCGAACGTGACGCTGAGGTTCTCGATCTCGAGGAGCGGCCCCGAGGATGGATTCGTCATGGCCTCAGCTCCGCTTCAGCTTCGGGTCGAGCGCATCGCGCAGCCCGTCGCCGACGAGGTTGATGGCGAGCACCGTGAGGAGGATCGCGAGACCGGGGAAGGTCACCACCCACCACGCGCGCAGGATGAACTCGCGCGCCTCCGCGAGCATCGTGCCCCACTCCGGCGTCGGCGGCTGCGCGCCCATGCCGAGGAAGCCCAGCGCCGCGGCGTCGAGGATCGCGTTGGAGAAGGAGAGGGTGCCCTGCACGATCAGCGGCGCCAGGCAGTTCGGCAGGATCGTCACGAACATCAGCCGCAGGTTTCCCGCCCCGACGACGCGCGCCGAGACGACGTACTCGCGCCGGATCTCGGAGATGACGGCCGCGCGCGTCAGCCGGGCGAAGTGCGGCTGCAGGACGAGCGCGATGGCGATCATCGCGTTGACGAGGCCCGGCCCCAGCACCGCCACCAGCACGAGCGCCAGGAGCAGCGACGGGAAGGAGAGGATGACGTCCATGATGCGCATCAGCACCACGTCGACCCAGCCGCGGAAATAGCCCGCCACGAGGCCGATGAGGACGCCGCCGGTGACCGCGATCGCCACCACGCAGATGCCGACGAAGAGCGAGAAGCGCGCCCCGAAGATCAGCCGCGAGAGGATGTCGCGCCCCAGGGGATCGGTGCCGAGCACGAACTGCGAGGAGCCGCCCTCCAGCCAGAAGGGCGGGACGAGCAGGAACTCGCGGTACTGCGTGTCCGGCGCATGGGGGGCGAGATAGGGTGCGAAGATCGCCGTCAGCACGAGGGCGATGAACACCACGAGGCCGATCACGGCGCCGCGGTTTTGACGGAAATAGTGCCAGAATTCCGCGAGCACGGCGGCACGCATCCGCCATGCGGAGGTGACCTGCTCGGCCTGCGGAGCGTCTTGGAGACGGTCGGTCATCGAAGGTGCCCTCGCGTCATTTGTGCCGGATCCGGGGATTGATGAGGCCGTAGAGCAGGTCCACGACGAGGTTCACGACCATCACGAGCCCGGCGATGAGGACGAGTCCGCCCTGCACGACCGAGTAGTCGCGACGCGAGATGGAATCGACCATCCACTTGCCGATGCCCGGCCAGGAGAAGATCGTCTCGGTGAGGATCGCGCCGGCGAACAGCACGCCGACCTGGAGGCCGATGGTGGTGATCACCGGGATCATCGCATTGCGCAGCGCGTGGAGGCCGATGACGCGGCGCGGCGGCAGCCCCTTGGCGCGTGCGGTGCGGACATAGTCCTCCGCCAGCACCTCCAGCATCGCCGAGCGCGTCTGCCGCGCGATCACCGCGAGCGGGATCGTCCCCAGCACGATGGTCGGCAGGATGAGGTGGGAGACCGCGGACGCGAAGGCGCCCTTCTCGCCGGAGAGCAGCGCGTCGATCGTCATGAAGCCGGTGACCGTCGGGAAGTAGTACATCAGCGAGATGCGGCCCGACACCGGCGTCCACCCGAGGACGCCCGAGAAGAGGATGATGAGGAGGAGGCCCCACCAGAAGATCGGCATCGAATAGCCCGTCAGCGCGACGCCCATAGTCGCCTGGTCGAAGAACGACCCGCGTTTGACGGCGGCGACAATGCCGGCGGGAATCCCGATGATGACGGCGAACAGCATCGCGAAGACGCTGAGCTCGAGCGTCGCCGGGAACAGCGTCAGGAACTCCTGCAGGACAGGGCGCTTGGTGCTGATCGAGTTGCCGAAGTCGCCCTGGAGCAGGTTGCCGACGTAGGTGAAGTACTGCTCCCAGATCGGCCGGTCATAGCCGAACTGGACGAGGAGCTGCTGATATCGCTCGGGGGCGACGCCGCGTTCCCCGGCGAGCATCATCACGGGGTCGCCGGGCAGAGCGCGCGGGAAGATGAACGCGATCAGCGTGATGCCGATGAAGGTGGGAATGATGAGGCCCAGACGGCCAACGATAAATCGAAGCATTACACTGTACCGACGGGCGCGGGCGGTGAGGGCCCGCGCCCGTCATTGCACTTACTGGCTGAGGCTGACGCCGTCGAACCAGTGTCCGCCCAGCGGATCCATCACGTAGCCCTCGACGTTCTTGCTCATCGGCATGAAGACGACCGAGTGGGCGATGGTGTCCCACGGCGCCTCGCGTTTGAAGATGACCTGCGCCTCGGCGTAGAGCTCGGCGCGGGCCTCCTGGTCGGCGAGGGTCTTGGCCTCCTGGATGAGGTCGTTGAACTCCTCGTTGCACCACTGCGCGCGGTTGGCACCGCCGACGGCGTCGCAGCCGAGCAGCACGGCGAGGAAGTTGTCCGGGTCGCCGTTGTCGCCGGTCCAGCCGAGCAGCACCGCGCCGTCGCGCTTCACGTCCTTGGAGCGCTCCAGGTACTCACCCCACTCGTAGGAGACGATCTCGACCTTGACGCCGATCTTGGCGAGGTCGGACTGCATCACCTCCGCCATGCGGCGGGCGTTGGGGTTGTAGGGGCGCGAGACGGGCATCGCCCAGATCTTCATGGAGAGGTCGGTCACGCCGGCGTCCACGAGCATCTTCTTGGCGGTCTCGGGGTCGTAGGGATCGTCCTCGACGGCGTCGTTGTAGGACCACATCGTCGGCGGGATCGGGTTCTTGGCGATCTCGCCCGCGCCCTGGAAGACGGCGTCGAGGATCGCTTTCTTGTCGATCGCCATGTTGAGGGCCTTGCGGACCTCGACCTGGTCGAACGGCGCCTGCTGGGTGTTGTAGGCGAGGTAGCCGACGTTGAGGCCCTGCTGCTCCATCACGTTGAGGTTCGAGTTGTCCTGCAACGCCTTGATGTCGGCCGGGGCCGGGTAGGGCATCACGTGGCACTCACCCGCCTCGAGCTTCTGGCGGCGGACCGACGGGTCGACGGTGATCGCGAAGACGAGGTTCTTGATCGCCTGCTCGCCGCCCCAGTAGTCGGCGAAGGCCTGATAGCGGATCACGGCGTCCTGCTGATAGCCGACGAACTGGAACGGACCGGTGCCGATCGGCTCCTGGTTCAGCATCTCCTTGCGGCCGGCCGAGTCGAGCTGGTCGGCGTATTCCTTGGACACGATGGACGCGAAATCCATCGCCATGTTGGCGAGGAACGGCGCCTCCGGACGGGTCAGGACGAACTTGACGGTATAGTCGTCGACCTTCTCGATGTCCTTCACGAGGTCCGGCATCGACATCGCGTTGAAGTATTCCCACGAGATGCCGCTCGTGTACTCGTGCCACGGATTGTCCGCTTCGCGCTGACGGTCGAAGGTGAAGAGGACGTCGTCGGCGTTGAATTCACGCGTCGGCGTGAAATAGTCCGTGGTGTGGAACGGAACACCCTGGCGAAGGTGGAAGGTGTACTCGGTGCCGTCGTCCGACACCTCCCAGCTCTCGGCGAGGCCCGGCTGAACCTCGGAGGTGCCGCGCTTGAACTCGACCAGTCGGTTGTAGATCGGCTTCGAGGAGGCATCGAAGGTGGTGCCGGCCGTGTAGGGGGCCGGGTCGAAGCCTTCCGGCGATCCTTCCGAACAATAGACGAGCGTCTGGCTGAAGGCCGTTCCGGACAGAAGACATGCCAGCGCGGTGGTGGCGGCCAGCAGTTTTACATTGCGCATTCTTGCTCCCTTTTATGATCGTCGGTCGCCCCGTCATCACTGACCGGACGTGCGTCGTTCGCACTCATAAGTTCGGCTGATCGCGATCGCCGTCCAGCCGGCCACCGACTTATTGGCAGTCCCGCCACACGGTCTACCAAGTTCGCCATAGACGACTTTCAATATCGTCGATTTTATGGCGCGCCAGCCCATGGCGAGGCGCGCCAGTGTGTCTTCACACTCGCGGTCTGTCACGATTTCGTGCGCGGTCGGGCAGGGATTGTGACAGGACGCCGCAGAGGCGCGCTATGTGCGCCTCACCTTGAGCGGCGAGCGCCAGCTCGCAGGACCCGGGCGGATCAGTGGCACCTTATGGGTGCGCCGGGAGGAGCGCCGGCGCCCGCGAGGCGGCTAGAAGCGCAGGACGCCGCTGACGACCGGGCCGTGCAGGATCGTGTCGAACTCGTACCCGTCGTCCGAGTAATCGACGCCGACGGCGCGGTAGCCGGCGAGCAGCGAGACGTGCTTGTTGAACTCGTACCCGACGGCCGCCAGCACGTCCCAGTCGATGTCCGAGCCGACGCCGAAGCCGCCGATCATGCCCCAGCCCGTCAGGTACATGGGCCAGCTGCCCTTGAGGCGGCCCTTGGCGCCGATCATCGGGTCGACCCAGGTCTCGGTGTCCTTCAGGTCGAAGGTGCGGCCGTCGACAGCCCTGAGGTCGAGGTCCGCCTTGACGCTCCACACGCGGGCGCCCGCCATCACGTCGAGCGAGGACTGGTCCTGCTGGAGGACGCGGTACTCGGCCATGGCGGTGCCGGCGAAGATGCTGGTGCCGACGCTCACGTCGACGTAACCGTCGAGCACCGAGGCGGAGCTGGACGTCTTGGTGTAGAAGAGGTCGGTGAAGAGGCCGAACCGGTCGTAGCGGATTTCGCTCGCCGCCATCACCGCGATGTCGAGATCCTCGAGGATGTCGCCGAAGCTGAGGTTCACGTCCGCCGGGCCGTAGCCGCCGACGCCGACCTTGCCGTCCAGTCCCGCGCCCCAGAGGTAGACGCCGGCGGTGACGCTCCAACGCTTCTCGAACTCTTCCTGGGGAATCGGCGCCGCGAGACCGAGGTCGGCGGCGTGGGCGGCGATCGACGTGGTCAGGGTGGCCGCCGCGAAACACGCGGCAATCAGGGAGCGCATGGATCGATCATCCTTTCCGAGAGACAACCGTTCGTCGCTTGCGTCGGTGACGGAATCCTAAAACCATGGCGTGCGGCCGGATCAATCGAATCTGCGCATACGGTACCGCCGACGGACACCGTGCCCGGCGCGCTGTCACCCTTCGGCAACGTCCACGTGCCACGGCCGGCCGGCTTGACATCGGTGCTACCCAGTCACACCTTGAAGGGTGAGGTGTCCCAATGACCGTCAAATCATCGATCTCATTGAGCGACGAGCAGCACGCCTTCGCCCGCGCGCTCGTCAGCTCCGGCCGCTACTCCAGCGTCAGCGCCGTGCTGGCCCAGGGACTGGAGCTCCTGAAGGCACGCTCGGAAGCCGAGACGCTGGAGACCGAGGCGCTGAGGCTCCTGCTGGAGGAGCGCCGCCGGGGCCCGTTCGTCTCCGCCGGGGAGATGGGCGACCGCCTGACGGCCATGGTCGAACGCAAGCGGCGCGATGCCGGCCTACAGGGTTGAGTTCGCCGCCGACGCCGAGCGCGACTTCGAGCTGATCTTCGACTTCCTGGAGGAGAGCTACCGCAGCTTCGGCGAGGACGCCGGGGAGGCGATCATGCACGCCGCCCGCCGCGTCGAGGCGATCCGCATCGCCGCGGTGGCGCTCGGCCGCGCGCCCCACCGCGGGACGCTGCACCCGCAGATGATGGCGGACCTGCGGCACGTCACCATCGAGCAGGCGATCTACTGGTTCCTCGTCGACGAGGAGACGCGGACCGTGCGCGTCCTCGCCATCTTCTTCGGCGGTCAGGACCACGTCCGCCGCATGCTCGCCCGCCTCCTCGACCGGCGCTGACCGCGCCTAGGCGCTCCCGGACCGCATCGAGAAGAGGCGGCCCCAGCCGGTGATCGGCGACGGGTCCGCCCCGGCCGCGTCGAGCGCGCCCCACAGGAAGGCCGACACGGTGTCGATGAGGGGGATGTCGAACGCCGCCTCGAACCGCTCGGCGAGGCGGGCGCCGCGCATGTTGGTGCACATCACCACCACCGCGTCCGGCCGCGCCTCCGCCACCGCCTCGAGGTCGGCCCAGATCGTCTCCTCGTCGATCAGCGCGAAGTCGTAGTTGACCGAGATGCCCCGGTGCCGCTCGGCGACGCACTCGTAGCCGGCCGCGGCATAGACCTTCAGGATCCGCTCCTGCACCGCGTCCACGTAGGGGCTCACGAACGCGATCCGCCGCGCGCCGAACAGCCTGAGGAGCTGGTTGACCGCGATGACCGCCGACGTCGTCGCCACCTCGAACCGGTCCGAGAGGGCGGCCGCGAGCGCCTCGTCGCCGGCAAAGCCCATCCACGCCGGCGACGTCCCGTTCCAGCCCATCACGTGGACGTTCGCATCGGCGAGGAGGTCGGCCGCCGGATAGAACGCCTCGGGCGCGAACTGGGCGAGGGCGTCGCCCTCGGTGGAGATGGTGGTGACGCGCAGCCGCGCGACGTGGGCCGTCACGTCCGGCAGCGCGGTCAGGATCTCCGCGCTCAACGGCTCCAGCACGGTGTTGGAGGAGGGGGTGATCATTCCAATTCTGACGGTCATAGTCCGATTATCTCATGTGCCTTGATAGACCGACGGCCCGCTCGAACAGGACGAGGCACAGGAGCGTCAGTCCGACGAGGATGCCCGAGGCCGCCGCCGCCCTCACGTCGAGGCTCGCCTGGATGATCTGCCACAGCCGGATGGGCAGCATCTCCGTACGCGCATCGGAGACGAAGAGCGACACGGGGATGTTGTCGAACGACCACATGAAGGCGAGGAAGGCGCCGGCGATGATGCCCGGGCGGATGAGCGGCAGCGTCACCCGGCGGAACGTCATGAAGGGCGAGGCGCCGAGGCTCGTCGAGCTCTCGATCAGCGCCGGGTCGCTGCGGGCGAGGCTGGCGATCGTCGTGCGCAGCACGAAGGGGACGGAGATGATCGTGTGCCCGACGATCAGCCAGGTCTTCGACAGGGCGAAGCCCGCCGTCGTCACCACCATCACCAGGGCGAGGCCGAAGGCGAGCGCCGGCAACACCAGCGGCGACATGAAGAGCCCGTCCAGGAACCGCGCCCAGCGCGACCGGCTCGCGTGGAGGTGCAGCGCCGCCGGGACGCCGAGGAGCACGCACAGCGTCGTGGCGATCGCCGCCACCTCGAAGCTGTTCCACGCGGCACGCAGGATCTGCGGCGAGTTGAAAAGCTCGCGATACCAGCGCAGCGAGTAGGACTCGGGCGGGAACTGCAGCGAATACGAATCCGTGAAGGACGTGATGAAGATGATCACCGTCGGCGCGATCAGGAGCGCCACGGCGAGGAGGGTCACGCCCACCACCACGAGGTTGAACGACAGCCGGTCCCAGCGCGCCATCAGCGGGCCCCCTCGACCGCGCGGGACTGCGCCAGCAGGTTGGCCGCGAACATGATCCCCACGACCGACAGCGTGAACACCACCGAGATCGCGGCGGCGAACGCGAAGTTCTGCAACGAGATCGCCTGCTGGTAGATGTACTGCGGCATGTAGATGAGCCGCCCTCCACCGATCACGGACTGCGTCACGAACGCGGTCGCCGACGCCGCGAACACGAGGAGCCCGCCCGCCACCGCGCCCGGCAGCGTCATCGGCAACGTCACCTTGAGGAACGTGCGCCACGCGCCCGCGCCGAGCGAGGTCGACGCCTCCTCGACGCCGGCGGGGAGCTGCTGCAACGCCGTGATCAGCGGCAGCACCATCAGCGGGAGCTGGATCTGCGCGAGCGCGACCACGACGCTCATCTCCGTGTAGAGGAGCCGCAGCGGCGCCGGGGCGAGGCCGAGGTCGACGAGCGCGCCGTTGACGATCCCGTTCCGCCCCAGGATGACGAGCCAGGCGAAGGTGCGCACCACGACGCTCGTCAGCAGCGGCATGATGATTGCGAACATCAGCAGCGAGCGCGTCCACCCGGACAGCCGCTGGTAGGCGAGGGCGACCGGATAGCCGAGGACGAGGCACAGCGCCGTCGTCAGGAGCGCCAGGCGGATCGTGTCCCACAGGATCCCGAGGTTGATCGCGTTGCTGACGAAGGTCGCGTACTGCGTCAGGCTGAAGGTGAGCGGCATCGTGCCGTCGGTGAAGCTGAGCGTCGTCATCAGCGCCAACGGCAGCACGAAGAAGAGTCCGAAGAAGATCGCGAGCGGCAACGACAGTTGCCGCTCGCCCAGGGTGAAGACCCCGCGCATGGGACGATCCCGCGTCAGAGACGGATCTCCTGGTTGAAGCGCTCGATGAGCTGGGGCCGCGTCTTCACGATGGTCGGCCAGTCGAGCAGGATGCCCTTCTCCAGCAGGTCGCCCATGTCGGACGCGATCCTCGCGACTTCGCCCCCGAACGTGACGTCCTTGTTGGTCGGCACGAAGTAGAACGGCGGGTCGAGAAGCTTCTGCTGCACCGCCGCGGCGATCGCCGTGTCGATGTACTGGGCCGCCAGTTCCGGCGCCTTGGTATTCTTCACGACATGCATGCTGGTGCGGATGAGGACCGGCGCGCCCTGCGGGATGACGTAGTCGACGTCGACGCCCTTCTCCTTCAGCAGCATGACGTTGTTGAAGTAGTTCGGCGCGATGTCGACCTCGCCGGTCTGGAAGAGCGCCGCCAGCGCGCCCGGGCTCGGCGCGATCGCCGCGACGCTCGGCAGGAGCTCCTTCATCTTCTGGAAGGCCGGCTCGTAGTCGGTCTCGCCGCCGCCGAGGCGCTTGGCGATCTCCGTCATGTACGAGGTGCCGAGGGAGGAGCCCATGCCGGTCAGGCCGACGCGGCCCTTGTAGTCGTCCTTCCACATGTCCAGCCAGTCGGTCGGCGGCGGGACCTTCTTCGGGTTGTAGGCGAGGACGATGATCTGCACCGTCACGGTCGGGCCGTAGCCGCCGTTCGCCTCGCCCTGGAATTCGGCCGGCAGGCCGGCGAGGTTCGGCGTCTCGGGGTAGGGCTGCAGGATGTCCTTGTCGAGGGAGGCGAGAAGCGGGCCCTCGTCGAAGATCACCACGTCATAGGGCGGGTTGTTCTTCGCCGCGGCGATCTTGGCGACCTGGTCGACGCCCAGCAGCGGGGTCAGGATCGCGTCGGCACCGCTCTTCTCGGCGAACGCCGGCAGGAGGATCGACCGGTAGGCCTCCTCGAAGCTGCCCGGGTAGGAGGTGGCGACGATCTCGTCGGCCGCCCAGCCCATCCGCGGCAGCGCCGTGGATGCGCCCAGCGCGGCCGCGGTTCTGAGCAAGGTTCTGCGGTTCAGCGTATGACGCAACATAGCGGTGTCTCCCTGTTGACGGGTTAGGCGGAAGGCTGGGGTGCGCCGGCGGGAAAGACCGACAGGGCCTCCCCGCCGGCGAGCGTGAGGCCGATGCGCTCGCCCTCGGCGACAGGTGCCGCGAGACCGCGCGGGACGAGAACCTTCACCGAGGGTCCGCCCTCGATGGCGATGTCGTAGATCGTGGCGGGGCCGAGCGGCATCGCCATCACGGAGCGGCCGGTCAGCGCCTCGCCGCCGGGCGCGCCGAGGCGCCACCCCTCCGGCCGCACCGAGACGAGCACCTGCGCGCCGACCGGTCCCGGGGCCGGCTGCGCGACGTCGAGCGCCGCTCCCCCGGCGAACGCGAGGCGGCAGCGATCCGCCCCGGTCTCGGCGACCGTCGCGGCGATGAGGTTGGTCGTCCCGATGAAGCTGTTGACGAAGACGTTCGCGGGGCGGTCGTAGACCTCCGTCGGCGCGCCGTATTGCTGGAGCCGGCCGTCGGAGAGGACGGCGATCTTGTCCGCCATCGTCATCGCCTCTTCCTGGTCGTGCGTGACCATGACCGTGGTGATGCCGAATTCGCGCTGGATGCGGCGGATCTCGATCTGCATGTCGAGGCGCAGGTTCTTGTCGAGCGCGCTCAGCGGCTCGTCCAGCAGGAGGAGGCGCGGACGGACCGCGAGCGCCCGGGCCAGCGCCACGCGCTGCTGCTGGCCGCCCGACAGCTCGCTCGGCCGGCGCTTCGCGAGATGGCCGAGCTGCACCAGCTCCAGCATCTTTGCCACGGTACGGCGCGCCTCGTCCGCCGGCGTGCGGCGGGCCTCCAGTCCGTAGGCGACGTTTTCCGCGACCGTCATGTGCGGGAAGAGGGCGTAGTTCTGGAAGACGATCCCCATGCCGCGGCGCACCGCCGGGACGTGCAGGATGGACGCGCCGTCGATCCTGATGTCCCCCGCCGTCGGCCGGACGAAGCCGGCGACGGCGCGCAGCAACGTGGTCTTGCCGCAGCCCGAAGGCCCCAGAAGCGCCACCAGATCCCCCGGCGCGATGTCGAGCGTCACGTCGTCGATGGCGAGGGTGCCGCTGTAGCGGTGCGTGATCGCCTCGAGACGGAGGGCGTGACCCGCGGGGCGCGCCGCGTCCGCCATCAGTGCGTCTCGTCCTGGGCGCCGCCGGCGGCGCTGCGTCGATGGAACATCCCGAACCCCGATGACATGGCCGGCAAACCCCGACCCGCCTGCCGTTTCGCCCTCCGAACATCGCAAGTGACCATCGCGATATCTTCAGTGCGCAAGACGATCATTTTCCTTGGCGGCGATTGTTAGATTTGGTAATTCATAATTACAACACGTAATTACGAATTACTGTGCGCATATTTGGAGCAAAGGCGTGCACAATTCGTCGGCAGAGTGAAGGACTTATGAGCGACACTGGCACGCCCCGCATGAAGCGGCCCTCGCTCCACGAGGAGATCGTCGCGGAGGTGCGGCGCATGATCGTCGACGGCGAGCTCGCGCCCGGCGAATGGATCGCCGAGATGCAGCTCTGCGGCGACCTCGGCATCTCCCGCACCCCGCTGCGCGAGGCGCTCAAGGTGCTCGCCTCGGAAGAGCTGGTGCTGCTGGAGCAGAACCGCGGCACGCGCGTCGCGCCGATCACCTTCGACGCGATGCTGGCCCAGTTCGAGTTCATGGAGGCGCTGCAGATGTTCGCCGGGCGCCTCGCCGCCGAACGCGCCAGCGAGGACGAGCTCGAGCGCCTCAACGCGATGCACCGGGAGATGATCCGGCTGCACGAGACGGGCGACCGGTCCGCCTACTTCTCGCTCAACCAGGAGGTCCATACGCTGATCGCGAGCGCGGCGCGCAACCCGCCCCTCTTCAGTGTCCACGAGGCGAGCGCCGGCAAGATCCGCCGCGCCCGCTATCAGGCGAACCTGTCCTACGACCGCTGGGCGGAATCGCTGCAGGAGCACGGCGAGTTCGTGGCCGCGCTCACCGCCCGGGACGGCCAGCGCGCGGGCGAACTGCTGTCCGACCACCTGCGCCGTACGGGCATCGCCGTCTGCTCCGCGCTCAAGGCGTTCGAGGACGCCGGCGAGCGGGCGCCCGACGACAGGAAGGGGAGGGCGCGTTGAGCTCCCCTCCGGCCGGCGCGCTCCCGGGCGAAATCACCGCCCTCGCCGCCACCGAGCTCGCCGACGCGATCCGCGCCGGCAGCGTCAGCGCGGCGGAAGCCACCGAGGCCTCGCTCGCCGCCATCGCGGCGGAGAACCCGGCGCTGCACGCCTTCGTCACCGTCGACGCAGAGGGCGCCCGAACGGCCGCCCGCGCCCTCGACGAGCGGCGTGCCCGCGGCGACCTCGCCGGCCCGCTTCATGGCGTCCCCGTCGCGATCAAGGACCTCGTCGACGTCGAGGGGCTCCCCACGACCCGCGGCTCCCTGCGCCACGCGAACGACATCGCCCCGACCGACGACCTCGTGGTCGCCCGGCTGAGAGCCGCCGGTGCGGTCATCGTCGGCAAGACCAACACCCCGGAGTTCGGCTTCGGGGCGCTGTGCAGGAACCCCGTCGGCGGCAACACCGGCAACCCCGCCGCGCCCGGACGGTCGAGCGGCGGCTCGAGCGGCGGCTCCGCGGCCGCCGTCGCCGCCCGGATGGTGCCGCTCGCCCACGGCACGGACTTCGGCGGCTCGGCGCGTACCCCGGCGAGCTTCTGCGGGATCGTCGGCTTCCGTCCCGGCCCCGGGCTGATCCCCTCGGCCACCAAGCCGCTCGCCTGGAACGCGCTCGCCGTCCACGGCGTCCTCGCCCGCACGGTCGCCGACGCGGCGCTGATGGCCTCCGTCATGAGCGGCGGCGACCCGCGCGACCCGATCAGCCTCGATGCCCGCGCCGGGAGCTTCGCGCCGCGGGACGTCCCCGCCGCGGGCCTCGCCGCGAGCGCCGACCTCGGCGGCATCACCCCCATCGACCCCGCCGTCCGGTCCGTCTTCGAGCGCGCCCTCGGCCGGATCCCGGACACGTTCGGCGTGGTGCGCGCAGCGCCGGACCTCGGCGGGGCGCCGGAGGCGTTCGCGACGCTGCGCGCGGCGATCATCCTTCACGAGCTTGGCCCGCTGCTGACCGCCGCCGGCCCGCCGCTCTCGCCGACGGTGCGCTGGAACATCGAGCAGGGCATCGGCATCTCGGCCGCCGACTATCTCGCCGCCGAAGCCGCCCGCAGCCGTCTCTACCGCGCCAGCCTCGCCTTCTTCGAGACGCACGACTTCCTGCTGACCGTCGCCGCGAGCGTCCCCCCGTTCCCGTTGGACCAGGAGGACGTCGAGGCGATCGAAGGGACGCCGATGGCAAACCCCATCGCCTACCTCGCGGTCACCTCGGCCATTTCGCTGATCGGCCTTCCGGCCATCTCCGTGCCCTGCGGGCGGACCGGCGAGGGACTGCCGGTCGGCCTGCAGATCGTCGGACCGCCCCGCTCGGAGGCGCGTCTGCTCGGCCTCGCCGCCCGTCTCCACGCCATCCTGCCGCCGGAGTAGCCGGGCGAGCGGTCAGAGGTTGGTGAGGCGGTGGGACGACAGGATCTCGGCCAGCATGTCCGCCGCCTGCTCGCGGTGGGTGCGGTGGATCTGCCAGGCGAGCTTGGGGTCGCGCGCCTCGATCGCGTTGACCAGCGCCAGATGCTCCTGTGTGGAGCGGACCGGTTTCGGCCGCAGCCGCAGGGTCAGCATCCGCACCCGGTGCGCCTGCTCCCAGTACTGCGAGATCACGCTTCGCAACCGCTGGTTCGCGCTCGCCCCGACGAGGCTCCGGTGGAACCACGCGTCGGCGACCGCCCAGGCGTCGAGGTCGTCCGCCGCCAGCGCCGCGTCCATGTCCGCGACCGCCTTGCGCAGGGTGGCGAGCTCCTCGTCCGATAGTCCGCGGGCGGCGACCTCGGCCGCCACCTCCGCCTCCAGCGCGGTGAGGATCGTGTAGATCTCGCGCATGTCCTCCGGCGAGATGGGCAGGACGCGCATCCCGTGCCGCGGACGGATCTCCACCAGCCCCTCGTTGGCGAGCCGGACCAGCGCCTCGCGGATCGGCGTGCGGCTCATGTTGAGGAGATCGGCGAGCTCCTGTTCCAGGAAGAACGAGCCGACGGGGAACGCGTTGTCGAGCACGCGCCGCTTGAGCTCGACGTAGGCGAGCTCGGAGCGGGTCGCGGCCGTCGCGCGTCCGGCTTCGGCGCCGCTCTCCTCCATTGCCTCGTCATCTGCCATCACCGTCCGGGTGGCCTCCGTCATAGCAGGATCCGCTCGCCGACCGACGACGAGCGGTAGACCGCCTCCTCAACCTCAAGGTTTGTGAGATAGGCCCGTCCGGTATTCTCCAGCGGGGTACCTGCTTGCAAGTGCGACGTCACATGATGTTGCAGCGCGTAGACGCTGTCCCCGGCAAAACCCTGCATCTCCCACCGGTAGTTGTGCGCCCGTTCGTCGTTGCTGCCGAAAGCGCGGTGGAACAGGTTGCCGGACCCGTCGAGCCGGAGCGTGCCGGCCGATCCGTCGATCCACAACTCGCCCATCGTCAACCGGCGGTTCTCCGCGATGTGGTCCGACAGGCGGTTGCCGTCGAAGAGCGCCCGCACGCCGGACGCGTGGCCCAGCACCATGATCCCGGCGTCCTCCCCGGCGATCACCGGGTTGAGACGCCTGAGGTCAGCGTAGACGCTGGCGGTCTCGCCGAACAGGAAGCGGAAAGTATCGATGAAGTGGATGCCGGTCTCGTGGATGAGGAGGCGCTCCATCGACTGGAAGTAGGGCTGCCGGTCGAGGTAGGCCCGCGGACCCTGCCCGTCGCCGGGCCGGAGCCGGAAGCTCGCCGAGTAGACCTCGCCGATGCACCCCTCCGCGATCAGCCGGTGGATCTCCCTGAACCACGGCTGGAAGCGGAAGTTCTCGTGCACCACCAGCATGATGCCCGCCGCCTCGGCGAGCGCGACCGTCTCGCGCGCCTCCTCCAGCGACCGGGTGAACGCCTTCTGGCAGATCACGTCGACCTTCTCGGCCGCGGCGAGGGCGACGAGGTCGCGGTGGCTCGCCGGCGGCGCCGCGATGTCGAGGAGGTCCGGGCGCTCGGTGACGAGCATCTCGGCGGAGTCGGTGTAGGCCGCGTCGGCGCCGAACTCGCGGCGGTAGGCCTCGGCGCGCTCCGCATCGGTGTCGCATACCGCGACGAGCCGCACGCCCGGCATGCGGGACCATGCGTCGTGGTGGAAGCGGGAGAAGTACCCCGCGCCGACGGTGGCGACCCTGATCTCGCTGGCCATGCCGTCCCCCTCAGGCGAGCGCGGCGAGGACGGCGTCGGTGACGGCGCGCGTCCCCGCCGATCCGCCGAGCTCGCACGTCACCAGCGCCCCCTCCGCGAACGCGGCGTCGACCGCGCGGCCGATGCGGCGCCCGGCCTCGACGGCGGACGGCTCGCCGTGACGCGTGCCCAGCCAGTCCAGCATCATCGCCGCCGAGAGGATCGCCGCCACGGGGTTCGCCTTGCCGGTCCCGGCGATGTCCGGCGCGCTGCCGTGCGCCGGCTGGAACACCGCGCGGTCGTCGCCGATGTCCGCCGACGGGGCGTAGCCCATTCCGCCGACCAGCCCGGCGGCGAGGTCGGAGAGGATGTCGCCGAACATGTTCTCCGTCACCGTCACGTCGAGCCGCCAGGGCTGGGCGACCATCGTCAGCGCCGCCGCGTCGACGTAGAGGTGGTCCGCCGTGACGTCAGGATGCCGCCGGGCGACCTCGTCGAACACCTTGCGGAAGAAGGCGAAGGCGGTGAACACGTTCGCCTTGTCGATCAGCGTCAGCCGCCCGGGCCGCCCCTCGGCCCGCCGCCGCTCCGCCTCCCGGAAGGCGAAGTCGAACACCCGTTCGGAGACCCGGCGCGTGATCTGCAGCGTCTCGCGCGCGGTCTCGTCGTCCTCCACGGTGCCCTTGCCGCGGGAGTGGAACAGCCCCTCGGTGGACTCGCGCACGATCACGAAGTCGATCTCCGCCGCCCGCGGGTCCGCGAGCGTCCCCTTGACGCCCGGGATCGCCCGCGTCGGTCGCACTCCGGCGTAGAGGTTGTACATGAAGCGAAGGTCGAGCTGCGGGGCGATCTCCGTCCCGTCCGCATACCGCACCGAAGGCAGGCCCATCGCGCCGAGGTAGATGGCATCCGCGCTGTCGCAGACGGCGCGGCTCGCCTCGGGGAAGGCCGCGCCGGTCGCCTGGTAGTGCGCCGCGCCGGCCGGAGCGTCCTCGCGGGCGAGGCGGACGCCGCCCGTCGCCGCCAGCGCCGCATCGGCGACGGCGAGCGCCGCGGGCGTCACCTCCTGGCCGATGCCGTCGCCGGCCATCACCGCGATCCTGAAGTCGTTCGTCACCCGCTCCCTCCTGCGCAAGATCATGCCGTGGTGTCGAGGAGACCGGCCTCGATGAGCGGTCCCAGATCTGCCCGCCAGTGGACCGGCTCGACACCCGCCACAGGCATTTCGAACGTCGCGATGGCGTCCCCCTTGAGACAGCCGAGGTAGGCGCGCCGCATGTCCTCGCCGCCGAACGCGAGGCTCGAGATGTTGGCGAGCCGCGCGCCGAGGGTGAGGTTCAGCCGCGCGCTACCCAGCTCCCCGCGGGCGAACATCGCCTCGGTCTCGGCGACCGCCGCCCGGTCGCAGTCCTCCACCAGCGTCTCCGCCGTGCCGTCAGGCGCCACGCGGATCACGCGGTTCGATACGATGCTGGTGATCCAGAGGTTGCCTTCGACATCCGGCGCGAGCCCGTCCGGAAAGGTGCCCTCGCCGAAGACGGCAAGGGTCTCCCGGGGACCGAGCGAGCCGTCATCGCGGATCTCGAAACGCGACACGCGCCTGGCGAACGTCTCGTTGACGCAGAGCCGGCGGCCATCCGCCGACACGATGCACTCGTTGGTGTAGCCGAGGTCGTCGGCGACGACCCGTGCCGGCCCGTCCGGCGGCACCAGGACGATGAACCCGTCCGCCACGTCCGGCCGCGCCGCACCGTGGCGCGGGATCATGCGGGTGCTCACCGTGATCCACATCCGCTCCCACCGGTCGAGCTGCACGAAGTTCGTCGGGGGGAGGGGGCGGCCGCCGACCTCGGTCACCACCGGCTCGAGGCTCCCGTCCGCGAAGAGGCGGAACACGCCGCCGTTCTCCGGCCCCAGATGCGCGAGGAGGAAGCTCCCGCCGGCCTCGAGCGCGATCCCGTTGGGCCGCATGGGCTCGGGCGCCCCCTTCGCGGTGACACGCCTCACCATCCCGTCGGGCGAGACGATAGCGACACCGCCGTCGCCGGCCCAGTCGGCGGCGAAGAGCGCGCCGGAGGCGTGGGTCAGGACACACTCCGGCCGATCGAGCCCATGGCCGACGAAGTCGATGGCGGAGAGTGCGATCACGTCATGTGGCCCCTTTACGTATACGCTAATTCATACAATGATGCGCACGATATTCAACTGAAGAACGGTCGATCCAAAAGAACCGTCCAGTCCGGGAGGAAGGTCATGAGTCTGTTGCGCGATGTATCGCTGGCGCTCGCGGCGACCGCCGCCGTCGCCCTCACGATGCCGGCCGCGGCCGAGGATTATCCGAGCCGGCCGATCACCAACGTGGTGGTCTGGTCCGCCGGCGGCGGCACCGACACGGTGAACCGCCTCATCATGGCGGAGCTGGCCAAGACGCTGCCCGGCCGCGCACGCATCAACGTGGTGAACCGCACCGGCGGCGTCGGCGGCTCGGCCGGCATGAGCTACGTCCACTCCCAGCCGGCCGACGGCTATACCCTCGCCGGCATCTCCGAATCGGTCGTCACCGCCGGCGTCCAGGGCGGCTGGGAGGAGCGCATCGACGTCTGGTATCCGTTCATCGTCGGCGGCTCGCCCGACCTCGTCTCGGTGACGGCGAACTCGGACTTCGAGACCCTCGGCGAGCTGATCGACGCCGCGAAGGCAAACCCCGGCTCGATCCAGGCCGGCGCCAGCGCGGCGGGCTCCATCCACCACCTCAACCTCCTGGCGCTGCAGGACGGCACCGGGGCGGAGTTCAACTTCATCCCCTACGACGGCTCCGCGCCGGCGCAGAACGCGGCCGTCGCCGGCGAAGTGCAGGTCGTCGTCACCTCACTCGCCGAGCAGCAGCAGCTCCTGCAGGCGGGACGGCTGCGCCCGCTGGCGATGCTGACCGCCGACGCCTTCACCCTCGGCGACACCGAGATCCCCTCCGCCTTCGACGCCTACCCGGACCTCACCAAGTACCTGCCGATCAGCCAGGCGATCGGCTTCGCGGTCAGCCAGGACGCGCCGGACGACGTGAAGCAGAGCCTCTCCGCCGCCTTCGAGGAGGCGATGCAGAGCGCCGCCGTGAAGGACTTCGCGCAGAAGAACTACTACTCGCTCTCCGGCAAGCACGGCGAGGAGGCGACGGAACAGTTCAACAAACTGGAATCGCTCTTCGCGTGGACCCTGTGGGACCTCAACGCGGCATCCGTGAACCCCGAGACGCTGGGCATTCCGAAGCCCGAATAGTCCCCTCGCTCACCGGGTCCCGGGCCAGTCCGGGGCCCGTTCCCGCGACCCGACGCGTCAACGAGAATGGATCCGGACGACATGAGTGAGATGGAGCCTGCGCCCCGCGAGGGCGAGGCGCTCGCCAGCCTGCGCAAAGCCGACGTATGGACCGGCCTGGTCCTTGCCGTGGTGGCCGCAGCGATGGTCGCCAAGGCGCTGACCTTCCCTCTCGCGGGGACGTACGCCGGCGTCAAGAACGCGTGGTACGTCTCTCCCGCGCTCTTCCCGCTGATGGTCGGCGGGATGCTGTTCGCCCTCTCCGCCGGTCTCGTCGCCCGCGCGCTGCGGGACTACCGTGCGCTCCGTCCGGACGGGCACATCTTCGGCGTCTCCCTCGCGGTGGCGGGCGGGCGCGACGCGGTCCTGATCGCGGGATTGCTGGCGGCCTACATCGTCGGTCTCGTGCCGCGGACGGACTTCGTCGTCGCCACCGCCCTCTTCCTGCTCGTCTTCATGGGCGTCTACGTCATCGCCTCCCGCACCGGGCGGACCGTGCTCGTCGCGCTCATCGCCCTGCCGTCGGTGCTCGCCCTCGCGGTCGCGGTCGGCGGGGGCTGGCCGGCGCCGCGCTCCGGCGGGCAGTTCACGGCGGACGGCGCCCTCGCGGTCGTCCTCGCCGCCGCGGCCCTCGCCTTCGCGGCCTTCGCCAGAGGGGAGGAGCGGCGGCGCATCGTGCCGGTGCTGGCGTCCGCGGCCGGGACGTCGGTCGTCCTCTCCGCGGTCTTCAAGTACGGCCTCCTCGTGCCGCTGCCGCGCGAGGGTGCCGGCGTATTCCTCATGGACGGCGTGGCGGACCGCATCGCCGCGCTCTTCGGATAACGGGCGATGGGCGGTCTTCACGAACTCGCGGCCTTCGGCGGACAGCTCGTCGCGATCCTGGCGGTGCCGCAGAACTGGTTCGTCCTCATCGGGGCGAGCCTCCTCGGCATCGTCTTCGGCGCGCTGCCGGGTCTGACGGCGACTCTGGGCGTCGGCCTTCTCGCGACGCTCACCTACGGCCTCGGCTACCAGACGGCGCTGATCGCCCTCATCGCGCTCTATGTCGGCGCCATCTACGGCGGCTCCTACCCGGCGATCCTCCTCAACATTCCCGGCACCGCCGCCTCCGCCGCCTCGGCGATGGACGGCTATCCGATGTCGGCGCGGGGGGAGGGCGGCAAGGCGCTCGGGCTGACCACGACCGCGTCCTTCATCGGCACGCTCCTCGGCATGCTGGCGCTGGCGATCCTCTCGCCGCTCATCGTCGAGATCGCGCTCGGCTTCACGAGTTACGAGTACTTCCTGCTCGCGCTCTTCGGGATCCTCATCTCCGGAACGCTGCAGAGCCCGGACCTCGTCGTGAAGGGGTGGATCGCCGGCTTCATCGGCATGGCGCTCTCCGTCATCGGGCGCGACCCCCTGATGTTCTACCCGCGCTACACCTTCGGCCAGCCCGCGCTCGACCAGGGCCTCGAGGTCGTCCCCGTCCTCATCGGCGCCTTCGCCATCCCGCAGATCATCTCGACGCTGGCGAGCCGCGCGCCGCTCGCCGTGACGCAGGTGCAGGGCCGCGTCGTCCCCGCCCTCGGAACGCTCCTCAAGAACAGCCGCCACATCGTGCGCTCGGCGGCCATCGGCATCGGCATCGGCGCGGTGCCCGGCGTCGGCGAGGACATCGCCGGCTGGGTCTCCTACGGGACCGCCAAGAGCACCTCGCGCCATCCGGAGACCTTCGGGACCGGCGAGCCGGCCGGCCTCGTCTCGGCCGAGACGGCCAACAACGCCTGCATCGGCGGCGCGCTGATCCCGCTCGTCACGCTCGGCATCCCGGGGAGCCCGCCGGCGGTGATGCTCCTCGGCGCCCTGATGCTGCACGGGCTGACGCCGGGGCCGATGCTGTCGATCAGCAACCCCACCTTCATCGCCGAGCTGGCGGCCATCATGGTGCTCGCCTCGGCGGCGATGTGCGTCAACGGCCTCCTCCTCGCCAAGCAGGTGGTGAAGGTGCTGGCGCTGCCGGCGGAGATCTTCCTGCCGGTGGTGGCGGTCCTCTCAGTGCTCGGCTCCTACGCGCTCGGGCTCAACGTGGAGAACCTCTACCTCATGCTGGCGGTCGGGCTCGCGGCCTATCTCCTCACCATCATGAAGTATCCGATTGCGCCGCTCGTCATCGGTGTCATCCTCGGTCCGATGGCCGACGAGAACTTGCGCCGGGCCCTGATGGTCGGGCAGGGAAGCCCCGCCGGCTTCGTCGAACGGCCGGTGAGCCTGGTGCTGCTGGCCGCGACGCTGCTCCTCGTCGTCGCGCAGATTCCCCAGGCGCGGCGGTTCATTGCCCGTGCCTGGCCCGGCCGCTCGGCCGCCGCCGATCTCAGAGACCACAGACCATGACCGACACGTCCATGCCTCTCGTTCCCCTCGGCCGCAGCGGCCTCAGGGTCTCCCGCCTGTGCCTCGGCACGATGATGTTCGGAGGCCGAGCCGACGAGACCGAATCGGCCCGCATCACCGACCGCGCCCTCGACGCGGGCGTGAACTTCCTCGACACCGCCGACGCCTACAACGAGGGCCGCTCGGAGGAGTGCCTCGGGCGCATCCTCAAGGGGCGGCGCGACCGGCTCGTCATCGCCAGCAAGCTCGGCAACCCGATCGGCGACGACCCCAACCACCGCGGCCTGTCGCCGGCGTGGATGCTGGCCCAGGTCCCGCGCATCCTGAACCGGCTCGACACCGACCGGCTCGACGTCCTCTACCTCCACAAGGAAGATCCGCACACGCCGCTCGAGGAGACGGTGCGCGGGCTCGAGATCCTCGTGCGCCAGGGGATGGTGCGCCACATCGGCGTCTCGAACCACAAGTCCTGGCGGGTCGCCCAGCTCACCCGCTACTGCGAGGAGGCGGGGATCGGCCGCCCGGTGGTCTGCCAGCCGCTCTACCACGCCCTCAACCGCTCCATCGAGGTGGAGCTCCTGCCGGCCTGCGCCGACATGGAGATCGCGGTCTACCCGTACAGCCCCATCGCGCGCGGAGTCCTGACCGGCAAGTACGCGCCGGGGGCCGAGGCGCCCGTCGGCAGCCGCGCCGCGGCACGCGACAAGCGCATCATGGAAACCGAGTTCCATCCCGACACGGTGGCCGCCGCCGCCCGCCTCGCCGAGCACGCGAAGGCCCGCGGCATGGACCTCGGCGCGCTCGCCCTCGCCTTCGTGCTTTCCAATCCCATGGTCTCGGGCGCCATCGTCGGCCCGCGCACCCTGGAGCAGCTCGACAGCTACCTCGCCGCGCTCGCCGTGACCTGGACCGCCGAGGACGAGGCCGCGTTCGACGCCGTGGTGCCGAAGGGCTCCACCGCGATCCGACACTTCGTCGACCCCGCCTACCCGATCGAAGGCCGCCCCGCCGCCCCGGCGCGGTAACCGGCCCCTCCCGCCGCCCCCTGCAAACTGGAACGCCCACATGACGGACTATACAATCGCGGTCTTCCCAGGAGACGGCATCGGCGTCGAGGTGATGGGAGCGGCGATGGCGGTCCTCGAGGCCGTCGAGGCGCGCCACGGCTTCACCCTCGACAAGCAAAGCTGGGACGGCGGCGCCGCCTACTACCGCGAGACGGGCAACGACCTGCCGGAGGGCGCGTTCGAGGCCGCTCGTGCCGCCGACGCCATCCTGTTCGGCGCGATGGGTCTTCCGGACGTTCGCCTGCCCGACGGCACCGAGGTCGCGCCGCACCTCGAGATGCGCCGCGCCTTCCGCCTCTTCGCGGGCGTGCGGCCGGCGCGCAAGTATCCCAACACGCCGGCGCTGCTGGCCGACCCGCGAGCGGAGGGGATCGACCTCATCGTCCTGCGCGAATCGACCGAGGGCCTCTTCGCGTCGCGCGGGCGTGGCACCGTCGAGGACGGCCGCGTCGCGCGGGACACGATGGAGATCACCCGAGAGACCAGCGAGGACCTCTTCGATTTCGCCTTCGGTCTCGCCCGGCGGCGGGCCGAGAAGGGGCGCGGCCAGCGCACGGTGACCTGCGTCGACAAGTCGAACGTCTTCGTCTCGATGGCGTTCTTCCGCTCGATCTTCGACGAGCGCGCTGCGCAGAACTCCGACGTCACGGCCAGTCACGCCTACGTCGACGCCGCCGCTCTCGACCTCGTGCGCAAGCCCTGGGCGGCGGACGTTCTCGTCATGGAGAACATGTTCGGCGACATCCTGTCGGACCTGTGCGGCGGTCTCGTCGGCGGCATGGGGATGGCGCCGTGCGCCGAGATCGGCACGGACCACGCCCTCTTCCAGCCCGCGCACGGCTCCGCGCCGGACATCGCGGGGAAGGGGATCTCCAACCCCACCGCGATGCTCGTCTCGACCGCGATGATGCTCGACTGGATCGGCGAGCGTGCCGGCGACGCGCGCCTCGTGGAGGCGGGCGACAGCATCGACCGCGCGGTCTGGCAGGCCTATGCCGACGGCGCCATCCTGCCCTACGAACTCGGCGGCACCAGCGACACGCGCGCCGTGACCGAGGCCGTCATCGACGCCCTGCGGTAAGCCCCCACCGCCATCGTCGGCACGAACTCGACCCGTCGGTCCGGGTGGTCGCCCCCCATCGCCGGCCGAACGCCTCGGCCTCCGCTTCCACGGCGTGCGCCAGCACTCAGCGGGCGCCCTCCCTCGGCACCGACGTCGGGGGATCGTCCATCTCTTCAGGGCGTTGGAATGGCAGGACGGTACTATCTCTCGTCATGGGCGTATCGCTCCTTCTGGAGGTCCTGGCGGGCTCGTCACCCGCCTCGAAACGCCGGCTTTCTCAATGCGCCATCACCCAGCTTCGCCCATAGCGCGCCACAAATCCTCGGAGGCGCCGCGCAACTCGTCTGTCCGAAGACCCACTTCACAGAGGATGCCGCGCGTGCGCCCATCAGCATGATTTGTGGAGGTTGCCGTTCCGAGAATCCGAACGCCGCCTTCGATCTAGCGCCAGGGATCGATAGGTTTCAGCGATCTCGTGGCGCGTCGCGTTCACACGGCGCCGGTCAATTGGCTTCGCGGAGCGTAATCGATCGAACCGCGCAGAGTGGTAGATGGCAAATGATGTTATCGCCACTTGAGACTAAATCAGAGTGGAAAATTCCGCCTCGGAAGATTCGGAAATCCGAGCTTTCACAGCGGGCGGTCCTTCGTTCGTCTCCCCCGCCCGCGAGCCAGCTCTTCAGCGCGGGGTGGTTCCTGACGTGGCTCGCCGCGCGGCGACCTTCTTCTGCATCTCTGCCCATTGTGGAGCCATCATAGCGTCGATGCGGGCGGCGCTGTCCTCGATGTGCACTTCCAGAATCGCCTCCGCTCCGGCGGCGTCGCGCGCGAGAGCGGCCTCGACGAGCTGATCGTGCGTCGCAGGGACCGCGGGATGCTCGCCTGACGCCTGCACAGCGATCCGCCGGTACCGGTCGAACTGGTCGTAGATCGAATGCCAGATCGCGGTGAGGCGGGCCGAGTGGCAGGCCGCAACGAGCGACAGGTGAAAGGCCCGGTGCAGCACCTCCCACTCCTCGTCGATCAGCCGGTCGGGCGAGCGTGGCTGTCGCTTGAGCCGATGGTGCGCGGCGAGGATTCCCGCCTCCCAGTCGGTATCGCCCGCGGCAATCGAGAGGCGAAGCGCGAGACCCTCGATGTGGCAGCGCGTCTGCGTCAGGTCTTCAAAATCGCTTTGCGACACCGGCGCGATACGAAAGCCACGCTGGCCCTCCTGAATGACGAGGCCGCGCCCCGCGAGATTCGCCATCGCCTCACGGAGCGGGCTGAGGCCGACGCCGTAGGTCTCCTGCAGCGTCGCGAGGCGCAGCCACGTGGTCGGCGCAAGGCGCCCGGTGAGGATGTCGTTGCCGATGGCGTCCTGGACAGACTGCGCGAGCGTCTGTGGCTTTGTCATGCTCGATCACCCTCCGGAACACGCCGTGCATCGCGAATCCCGGAAAGCGGGTTCCGGGCCGCAGTGGGGTAGCCGGCCACGCAAGTCATCGAAATGTCCATCCCAGCTTCAGGCCCACGGCGGGCACGCCCTCCCGATTGACACAAGATCGACCAATCCCGGAACAAAAAACGTGCATTCGCCAATATTATACGCATTTCAATAAAAAATCGATGTTTTGCCTTGATCGCATATGAATGCTCCGAATATCGGTGTTGTTGCAGGTCAAAGCAATTGCGGTCAGGAAGCGCAACTTGTCAGGGGTGAAAAATTTCGGAGAGGCGGGAGGGGCAGCAAAAACCCTCGTGAGCCTCGTTCGCCCGCGGCGCCCGGTCCGGAAAGTGCTGATGGATGCCGGCGAGCGGCAGATCGAGATCGACGCGAGCCGCACTGCGGTCCTCGTTGTCGACATGCAGAACGATTTCATGTCCGAGGGGGGCTGGTTCGACGTTCGCGGGATCGACGGTCGGTGGGCGCTCGATCTCATCGAGCCCATCAACGCCGGGACGGCTCTGGCCCGCGGGGAGGGTATCCCCGTCGTCTGGCTCAACTGGGGAGTGCGGGCCGATCTCCTCAACGTCCATCCGAGCCATCGCCGCACGATCAAGCCGGACCCCGCTGATCCGAGCTATGCGCCGCGGATGGCGAGCGGCAAGGGGCCGGTCCTGGAACGGGGGAGCTGGGGGGCTGAGATCGTCCCGGGCCTCGTCGTCGGCCCTGACGACATCCACGTCGCGAAGCACCGCTACAGCGGGTTTTGGGACAACGAGCTCGACAGCGTCCTGCGCAACCTCGACGTTACGACGATCCTCCTCTGCGGCATCAACCTCGACCGTTGCGTCTTTGCGACGGCGATCGACGCCTGCAACGCCGGGTATGACGTCGTGCTCCTGCAAGATCTGACTGGGACGCATTCGGAGCAATACTGCGCCGATGCTTCGCTGTTCCTCGTCGATCGATGCTTCGGCTTCGTCTCCGACCTCCCCTCGCTCGCGGCCGGACTGCGGCCGCCCCCTTCGACCGCTTCATGATCGACCGACACGAGATGGACCGAGGGACGCCACAGGCTCCCGCCGACGACAAGACAGGAAGGATGAACACGATGACCAACGATGTGAACGCACACCGCACCTCCGTCAGCCGTCGCACCGTCTTGCGGTGGGGCGGAGCCGGGCTCGCGGGTCTCGGCGCCGCCGGGCTGATGCCGGCGCACCGGGTCCTGGCGGACGACCTCACGAAGCTCTCCTTTCAGCTCTCGTGGCTGAAGAGCATCCAGTATGGCGGCTACTTCGCGGCGCTCGAAAATGGCTATTTTGCCGACGAAGGCCTGGAGGTCACCTTCGTGTCCGGTGGGCCGAACATCGATCCTCTGGCCAACGTCGCGGCCGGGCAGTCCCAGATTGGTGACCGCCCGATCGGCCCGATCCTGGTCGCCAGGGAGAAGGGCATCCCGATCAAGGTGATCGGGACGGTGTACCAGAAGTCTCCGTTTGCCATCATGAGCCCGGCCGACAAGCCGATCACCTCGGTCGAGGATCTGAAGGGCAAGGTGCTTTCGACCGGCAGCTCCTCCCGTCCGCTCATCGAGTACCTCCTCAAGCAGGCCGGCATGTCTGCCTCGGACGTGCAGATGGTGCCGCACTCGCCCGACCCGGCCGCGCTCGTCGCCGGCCAGATCGACGGATATCTCGGCTACGCCACGAACCAGGGCGTCATGCTGAAGAGCCGCGGATTCGACATCTATTCGCTCAACGTCTCCGAGATGGGCGTGCCCGAGACGACAGGCACCATCTACGCCCGCGAAGACTATCTCGAGGAGCATGGCGACGAGGTGACGAATTTCCTCGTCGGCGCGATCCGCGGCTGGAAGTGGGCGATCGCCCATCCTGACGAGACCGCGAAGCTGATGGTGGAGACCTATGGGGCGCCCGGTCTCGACTTCGACGCGCAGAAGGCGGAGATCATTGCCAGCGAAGAGCTGATCGCCACCGGCGCGGCCGGCGGCGACAAGCTCCTCAACATCGACGTTCCCTTCTTCCAGACGGTCATCGACACCTACGCGGCGGCCGGTCTGATCGCGGGCAACATCACCGCCGATGAGCTGTGCGCGCCACAATACATCGAGGCGGCGCTCGCCCGCGTCGCCTGATGTCCAAGAGTCTTGAGGCGCGCGGGGTCGGCAAGGTCTTCGATGGGCGCGGCGAGGTCGTCGCGCTCCAAGGGGTCGACATGCACGTGCCGGGTGGCGGCTTTGCCGCCATCGTCGGCCCGTCCGGGTGCGGGAAGTCGACGCTCCTGCGGATCTTCGCGGACCTCCTCGCCCCGAGCAGCGGGACGGTGGAGATCGGCGGTCTGCGGCCGGAGGCGGCCCGACGCGACAAATCCATCGGGTTCGTCTTCCAGGCCGCGACGCTGCTGCCCTGGCGTACAATCCGGCGGAACGTCGAGTTGCCGCTCGACGTTGCCCGGCGCAGCACGCGCGAGCAGGGGCGTGCGGACGAGCTGCTGCGGCTCGTTGGGCTCGACGGGTTCGGCGACGCACTGCCGCACCAGCTCTCGGGCGGAATGCAGCAGCGTGCCGCGATCGCGCGGGCGCTGATCCTCGAACCGGAGATCCTCCTCCTCGACGAGCCGTTCGGCGCCCTCGACGAGATCACCAGGCAGCGCATGAACCTCGAACTGCTGCGGATCTGGGGCGAGACACGAACGACGGCCGTGCTCGTGACCCACTCGATCGCCGAGGCCGTGCTGATGGCCGACCGGGTCTTCGTGATGACGCCGCGACCGGGTACCGTCTCGACCGCGGTGGACGTCCCGCTGCCCCGCCCGCGCACGCTCGCGATGATGCGCACCGCAGAATTCTTCGAGACCGCGAACCGCCTGCGGGACGCTCTGTTCGGCAATGATGCCACGCCGAACAGCGAGGCGCAGCCGATGGAGGTCGCCCTGTGAGCGCCGCCGCGTCCGCTTCGACGAGGCGGCTCGCCATCGCGATGGCGCCGGTTCTCGCGGTCGCACTCGCACTCGTGGCGATCGAGGTCGTCGCGCGGCAGGGCGGGCTGCCGATGTTCCTGCCGTCGCCGAGCGCTGTCTGGAAGGCGTATAGCGCGCGGCCGGCGCTTTTGTGGGAAAACCTCTGGGTCAGCGGCTGGAAGGCGATGCTGGGGTTCGGCATCGCGATCGGCCTCGCGCTCGCCGCCGCGGCGGTCGGCGTCATGGCGGAACGCGTGCGTGAGCCGATCTATCGCGCCGGCGTCTTCATCCAGGCAGTCCCGTTGATCGCACTGACGCCGCTGCTCGTCGTCTGGTTCGGCAACACCGCCAAGACGCATGTCATCATCGCCGCGCTGTCGAGCTATTTTCCGATGCTCGTGGCGGGCATGCAGGGCTTCCGCGCCGCCGAGCCCGCGCGGATCGAGCTGATGTCGGTACTTTCCGCCTCGCCATGGCAGACGTTCGTGAATCTCCAGGTTCCGACGGCGCTGCCCTACCTCTTCGCCGGCCTCAAGATAGCCGCCCCGCTCGCGGTCCTCGGCATCATTACTGCGGAGTGGACCGGCGCGGACCGCGGGATCGGCGCGATGATGCTCTACGCGCTGTTCTCCTACAACGTGCCCACGGTGTGGCTCTCGGTGGTAGCCGCTTGCGGTCTCTCGGTCAGCTTCTTCGCCGTGGCGGCGCTCGCGGAGCGCTTCGCCATCACGTGGGAGCCGGCGGGGACGACAGCATGAT